>JBDNIB010000032.1:0-8709 GCA_041688535.1 Prosthecobacter sp. | reverse complement strand
CTGGATTGCCACCGGCTTCTTTGATGGAGCGGATGTTCGGGCAGTTTTCCGCGAGACGTACGAGCACATCGAGACCGATCTCGATCCCGCAGCGGCCGGGAATGCTGTAGAGCATGAGCGGCAGCTTGGTGTTGTTGGCAATGGCCTTGAAATGCTGGTACAAGCCCTCGGGCGTGGGCTTGTTGTAATACGGAGCGACTTGCAGGGATGCGGTGGCACCAGCGGCCTCGGCTTCTTGCGTCAGTTCGATGGCTTCACGCGTGGAGTTTGATCCGGTGCCAGCCATGACGACGCCACGGCCTTGGGCGAATTCGACGCTGAGCTTCACAACGCGCTCGTGCTCGTCGTAATCGAGTGTGGGCGATTCTCCCGTGGTGCCGCAGGGGACGATGCCGGTCACACCGTTGTCGAACTGGAAGTCGATCAGCGATTTGAGCGCGGCCTCGTCAATTTGGCCGTTGCGAAAAGGGGTGACGATGGCGGTGTGGGTTCCGGCGAACATGGGAGCGGTGGGAGAAAGAGGATTGTGTGGGACTGAAAACGGGGAATTGAAACAGACAGAATGAGAGGTCACGCAAGCACGGTTTCGTGGCCGAAGGCCAGTTGGTGCAAAAACTCAGGTGCGAAGTCCGCTCCATTGGGCCATTCCACAGTGGAGCCGGTGATTTGGAACTGCTGGAAGAAGTCAATGTCCCGCAGCGGCTCAAACACGGCACCGTCGAGTTCGGCGGCAAGGTCAGCCTCACCTAGGCTACCGTCGCTGAACGCCAGGGTTAGCCGATAGCCGCCTGCGTGACGAGCTGAGAGAATGTGAAGAAAGTGCATGGCTATTCGAGGGGTGCGACCGGATGCAATGTTTCACGGTTTTCCGCCCTGCGCCAGTTTTCGATCAGCTCGCCCGCTGTTCAATGCGTGCCACTCCAGCACTGCCGCGAGCGCACGCTTCGGGAACTTGCCAGTCACACCGCCGTTTTCGAGTTCCACCACTACTTCATAGCCGCCGTAATGGGCCTGGAAGTGCGGCGGCGCATGGTCACGGAAGTGCATACGGATGATAACCCTAGAAAGCGGCTGATTTCCGGCATGCTTCGATCGTTTAAAGACTCACACTTCCGGTGAACACAAAGTCCGCCGGGCCAAACAGCGTCACATTCGTGTAGTCGCTCTGGTTCGGCTCCTCAAAGCCGACGTGGAGCGTGTCACCGCCTTTGACGAGGACGCTGACGGGGCTGGGGGTGCCGGTGAGCTCGTGGTGAATCAGGGCGCAGGCGACCATGCCGGTGCCGCAGGCGAGGGTTTCATCCTCGACGCCGCGTTCGTAGGTGCGGATCGAAATGCTGCCGGGGCCGAGCACTTTGGCGAAGTTGGCATTGGTGCCTTTGGGCTGGAAGGCTTCGTGATAGCGCAGGGCGGCACCCCACTCGCGCACGGGGACGGTTTCCAGGTCATCCACAAACACGACGGCATGCGGCACGCCGGTATTGATGCTGTGAACGGTCAATCCCGCGCCAGCCACGATCAAGTGTTGGGAGAGATTCAGATTGTGTGGGGCGCTCATGTTGATGCGCACCTGGTCACCCTCGAATTCGGCGGAGATCATGCCGGCGAGGGTCTCGAAGTTGATTTTGACGAGCTTGTCGCCGTGCAGATGATTGACGAAGCGGCCAAAGCAGCGTGCGCCATTGCCGCACATCTCGGCCTCGCCGCCGTCGGCGTTGTAGTAGCGCATTTTGAAGTCGCCACCCTCGGTGGCTGGCTCGACGCAGAGCAGACCGTCCGCGCCGATCCCGCGATGGCGGTCACAGAGCTGTTCGATCTGGTCTTTGGTCAGCGCGAGGCTGCGGTCGCGATTATCCAGCATGACGAAGTCATTGCCGGCACCGTTCATTTTGGTGAAGGAGAGAGTCATAGGGGGAAATTAAAGGGCGTGGACGGCATCCACCAGCGGCTTCACAAAGGCTTCTACCTTCGCGGCGCAATCTGGGCTGGAGCCGTTTTGTTCGATGAGCTTGACGATGGCACTGCCGACCACGACGCCATCGGCCTTGCTGGCGATTTCGGCGGCCTGGGCGGGATTCGAGACGCCGAAACCCACGCACACGGGTACATCGGTGGCGGCTTGGATGAGGGCGACCTGCTCGGCGATGCCGGTGGCGATCTCTGCCTGCGCGCCGGTGACGCCGAGGCGGCTGACGTAATAGACAAAGCCTTCCGCCGAATTCGCGATACTGGCGATGCGTTCGGGCGGCGAGGTCGGGGCGATGAGCTGGATGTGTCGCAATTCCGGCGTGGGCTTCAATTCGGTGTTTTGCGCCGCCTCATCCGGTGGCAGATCGAGCACGAGGATGCCGTCCACCCCGGCGGCGGCGGCATCGTGATGAAACTGCTCGTAGCCGTAGGTGTAGCTGGGGTTCAGGTAGGTGAACAGCACCAGCGGCACCTGTGTTTGAGTGCGTAGCTTCTGGATCATCGCCAGCACGCCCGGCGTCGAGGCTCCGGCCTTCAGCGCCCGGTCGGCGGCCAATTGATTGACCACGCCATCGGCCAGCGGATCGGAAAACGGCACGCCCAGCTCCACGACATCGACACCGGCACGCTCCAGGGCCAAAACGATGTCAATCGTGGCATCCAGCGTGGGATCACCGGCGCAGACGTAGGCCACGAATGCCTTCTTCTGCGCGGTGCGAAGCTGGGCAAAACGGGCGTCGAGACGGTTGGTGGGGGCGGACATGGGGCCGGGTGTTTAGCGTGAACCGGCCAGCTTTGCAAATCCCGCCTTACGCCGGTTCATCCCCGAGCCGCCGATCCGGCACCAGATAGCCTTGCACATAGTCGCGGACGGCTTCGGCGAGTGGGGTGATCTCGGTGGTGAAGCCGGACTGGCGCAGGTTGGCGATGTCGGCGCAGGTGTAGTATTGATACTTCGACTGCAAATGCTCGGGCATGTCGATGAACTCGATGTTTGGCGTTTTGCCAAGAGCGGTGAAAATGGCGGTGGTGAGCTCGATCCAAGTGTGGGCCTTGCCGGAGCCGAGGTTGAAGAGGCCGCCGACGCTGGAGGTTTCGGCGAGGTGGAGGGTCATGCGGATGGCGTCCTTTACGTAGAGGAAGTCGCGCATTTGCTCGCCGTCTTTATAGTCGGGGCGGTGGGATTTGAAGAGCTGCACTTTGCCGGTGCTGAGGATCTGGCCGCAGGCTTTGTGGACGAGGCTGCGCATTTCGGCCTTGTGGTCCTCGTTGGGGCCATAGACGTTGAAGTACTTGAGGCCGACGATCTGCGGCAGCCAGCCTTCGCGCTTGGCGTGGAGGTCGAAGAGGTGCTTCGAGTAGCCGTACATGTTCAGCGGGCGCAGGGCGTGGAGGTCGGGCAGGCGGTCGTCCATGCCCTGGCTGCCGTCGCCATAGGTGGCGGCGGAGGAGGCGTACACAAAGCGCGTTTGATTGGCGAGCGCCCACTGGCAGAGCTGCTTGGTGAACTCGTAGTTGTTCCGCATGAGGTAATCCGCGTCGCGCTCGGTGGTGGCGGAGCAGGCACCGAGGTGGAGGACCAAGTCGAAGCGGCCAAGCTTGGCGGGGGTGGTCAGGACGCGCTCCAGCAAGTCGTTGCCGTCGATGTAATCGGCAAACTTCAGCGGCACGAGGTTTTTCCACTTCTCGTCGGTGCTGAGGCGGTCGCAAACGACGATGTTCTCGCAGCCCCGGCGGTTCAGCTCCCAAACGAGGGCGCTGCCGATGAATCCGGCTCCGCCGGTGATGAGGATGCGACTGTCAGTGTTTTTCATGCGCCCTGTTTTTAACGGGGGACGCCGACAGATTCAAGCCAGAGCTTGGCTAGGCCGCGATGGCTTCGGGCTCTTGGGTGGAGGGCACATGCACCTGCTCGCGCCAGAGCGCCGGATGCAGGAAGGTACTGCGGGGGTCATTTTCCCATTCACCTTCCCAGCCGATGACGGTCTCCATGACGACTGGGTGCGGGCATTGGATGGCGGGATAAAGCCACTGTTGGTCCGCGACTACCAGCTTGGGGATCAACACTTTGCCGTGGTATTCAATCTCCCAGCCCAGCAGCAGAGGTTCTTCATCGGTGAAGCCGGACAGGCCTTCCGGGTGCTCCACCCAGCCGACGAGACCGCTGTCGTTCAGCACATCCCAGACCTCGCGCATGTCGAGGTCCACCCGCACGGCGAATCCCACGGTTTTGGCGTGGCCGCCATTGACGGGGTCACGGCTGGCGAGGCCGAAGAGGATGCTCCGCGGGCAGTTTTCAGGAACGATGTCCACTTGGAAGCCAAAACGGAGCGGATAGCTCGGGAGCAGCAGGCTGCCATAGCTCTGGACTTGAAATCCAGCGAAGGCAGGATCGGTGGCGGCACTGGCGATGAGCGATTCCATAGAATTCTAAAAAATTCAGACGTGTTTATAAAATGTCCATTCTGTTATGATAAATTCAAACAAATTATTCACATGTGCCCGTTTTTGTCACGGTTGTTCTCAAAATTTTTCAATTCGACGAAGCGGCTAGAGTGCCACTCGCAGGGTAAATTCTATCAATTTGCCTGATTCCTGGTGGTGACAAAGTTGACGAGCCTGCTGCGCTTGATACCAAGTAGCCTCCGTGTCACTTGCTGAAACGACTAACTGCTGTGAAACCGACCTGACGGCCGATTTCCGCGACCAATTCCTGCTTACCTACCGGCACATGCTGCTGGCCCGGGTGCTGGAGGAAAAGCTGGGCTCGCTCTATCGCGCGGGCGGGCGCATCGTGGGCGGTGTTTACCTCGGCAAAGGCCAGGAAGCGTTCAGCGCGGCGCTCGGGGTGCAGTTGCAGAAGGGCAAGGACATCTATGGGCCGCTGATTCGCGACCAGGCGGGCCGCATCGCCTATGGCGAGCCGATTCTCGACTGCGTGCGCACCTATCTGGGAGCCGTCACCGGCCCGATGCGGGGGCGTGATGGCAACATCCACCGTGGGCGGCCGAAGGAGGGCCTGTTGGCGATGATCAGCCACCTGGGCGGGCTGCTGTCGGTCGTGGCGGGTGGTTTGTTTGCTCGACGGTTGGCGGGAACTTTGCGGGACAGCATCGGTGCCACCAGCATTGGCGACGGCGGCACTTCCACCGGTGCTTTTCATGAAGGACTGAACATGGCGGCGGTAGAAAAGCTGCCCATCATCATCAGCGTCGCGAACAATCAATACGCCTACTCCACGCCCATCGCGCGCCAGTACGCCTGTGAGAACTTGGTGGATCGTGCCGTGGGTTACGGCGTCGCCGGTGTCTCAGTGGACGCCACCGATCTCGCCGCATGTCTCAAGACCTTCCGCGCTGCTGCCGCTCGTGCGCGTTCCGGTGGCGGTCCGCAGATGATCGTCGGCTCGTTGCTGCGTCTGGCCGGCCATGGTGAGCACGATGACGCCTCCTACATTCCTGATAAAGCACGCCGGGGTTCCGCCGCGCGCGACTGCCTCGTCGTCGCCGAGCAGTTCGCCCGCGACCATGGATGGCTGAATGCCACCGAACTGCGTGAGCTGAACGAGGAAATCCGCCGCAACGTCGATCAAACCATCGCCAAAGTGTCCAACGAACCCACGCCTGACCCTTTCAAAGAAAACTGGCATGCGCTATCCAGCGCAGATCTCGTGGAGGGGCAGCACGAGGCATGAGCATCACCTACCTGGAGGCCATTCGTGAGGCGCAGTATGAGGCACTGCGCCACGATCCCACCGTCTTTCTCTACGGCCAGGACATCGCCACCTTCGGCGGGGCGTTCAAGGCCACGAAAAACCTCAGCAGCGAGTTCCCTGGCCGCGTTTTTGACGCTCCCATCAGCGAGGACGCCATGGTCGGCATGGCGGTCGGTGCCGCCGTGGAAGGTGCCCGGCCCATCATTGAGATGCAGTTCGCCGATTTCTCCTCCGTCGGCTTCAATCAGATCGTCAACCAGGCCGCCACACTCTACTGGCGCACGAACGTGCAGTGCCCCATCACCATCCGGCTACCCTCGGGCGGCACGGCCGGCAGTGGCCCATTTCATAGCCAGTCGATGGAGGCCATCTACGCGCATTATCCCGGCCTCGTCATTGTCACGCCTGCCACCGTGGAGGACGCCTACTGGATGCTGCTGGACAGCGTCGCGCTGAATGACCCCGTCGTCTTCTGCGAGCACAAGTTTCTCTATTACCACCTCAAGGCCGATCAGATCGGTGAACGCGGCCTGCCCATTGGCAAAGCCCGCATCGCCCGGCCTGGCCGCCACGCCACCATAGTTACTTACAGCGCCATGGTGCATGAGGCCCTGCGCGCCGCTGAGGAGTTGCAGCTCGACGGTTATCAAATCGAGGTCGTCGATCTCCGCTCCGTGAAGCCCATGGATACCGACACCATCCTCGC
The DNA here is from genome assembly GCA_041688535.1 of Prosthecobacter sp. Taxonomy (GTDB): domain Bacteria; phylum Verrucomicrobiota; class Verrucomicrobiia; order Verrucomicrobiales; family Verrucomicrobiaceae; genus Prosthecobacter. The sequence continues at coordinate 2,320 of JBDNIB010000032.1, read as the reverse complement.
CTCCGTCGCCCGCACTGGCCGTCTGCTCGCTCTCGGCGAAGCCTTCCCCTGGGGTGGCGTCACCGCAGAAATCATCGCCCGCATCAGCAGTGAGGGCTTCCATCTGCTTGATGCCCCGCCGCAGCGCTTGAACTCCAAGGACACGCCGATCCCGTATCATCCCAATCTCTGGAAAGCGCATCGCCCCACCGTCAGCACCATCGCCGCCGCGCTCCGCCAACTGCTGCGCTATTAAATCCAGCATCTAGTCCGCTACCATGCCTACCATCCCCATCCTGATGCCCCAGCTTGGCGAATCCATCGCCGAAGCCACCATCCTGCGCATCCTGATCGAGCCTGGGCAGAAGGTCGATGCAGGCAGCGATCTCTTTGAGGTGGAGACCAACAAAGCTGCCATGGCCGTCACCGCGCCCTGTGCCGGGATCATGGGTCAAATCGTCGCCACCACGCAGACCAGTTATGCCGTGGGGGCCACGCTCGCCGCCTTTGAAATTACCGTCGCCGCCGCCAAATCCATCGGCTTCAGTGAGGACGGCAAACCTGCCGCCCAGGCCCAGCAGTCACGCGGCTCTTCCGACGTTGTCGAAAACCTCCACTTTCAGATCAGTGACAACGACGTCATCTCCACCCGCCAGCCCACCGTCGAGCCCGTCGTCGGCGGCCTGCCTGTTCCCGCCGGAGCCACCGGTGCCAGCTACATTTCCCCGCGCATGCGCGCCCGCATGCTCGAGCTAGGGCTGAACGCCGCCGACCTCTCCGGCGTCCCCGGCACCGGCGCGGGTGGCCGTGTCACCGTTGAGGATTTCGAGGCATTCCTCCGCGCCCTGGAGCAGCATCGCATGACGCCCGCCTCGCCCATGCGCATCGCCGTCGCCGACTCCATGCGCCGCAGTTGGGCACGCCCGCTCGCCACTGTGGGCAGTCCCATCATGCTTGATGCCATGCTTGCGCATCGCAAAAAGACTGATCCCAAGCCCGGCCCCGCGCTCTACGTCATTCGCGCCCTCGCCTTGGCCCTCGCGGAAAACACCGCCTTCGCCGGCCGCCTCATCGGCAACCGCATCGTGCATCCGCTCGCCATCGACATCGGCTTCGCCGTCGAAGTGGACGACGGCGTCATGGTCCCCACCTTGCGCGAAGTTGAAAAGACCCCGCTCGTCAAACTGGTGCCCACTTACAACAAGCTCGTCGAGCAGGCCCGTGCCCGCCGCTTGCCGAATGATGTGAACCGCCCCGGCATCGCCACCGTCACCAACTTTGGCACCTTCGGCATCGTTTGGGCCACTCCCATTCCGCTGCCCGAGCAGAATCTCGTTCTCGGCCTCGGTGCCGGCAGCAAAGTGCCGCATTGGAGCGAAGAAGTGAAGCAATTCATCCCCGTCACCGAAGCCGAACTCACCCTCAGCTTCGACCACCGCGTCCTCGACGGCGGCGGTGCCGGCCGCCTCCTCAAACGCGTCGCCGAGCTACTGCAAAAACCTGAACTCCTTTGAGAAGGGAGCGCGGACACTCTTGTCCGCTTCATTGAAGCGCCATGCACGACAAACCCACGCTCCGCCAGCACATGCGCGAACGTCTCCGCACCCTGGACGATACCACGCGCAAGGCCGCCAGCGCCCAAATCGCCGCGCACCTCCTGCATCACCTCGAATCCCGTCCGGGAAAGCTCACTCTCGCTCTCTTTGGCGGTCTCAAAAACGAGCCCAACCTCCTCCCGCATCTCCTGCCCGCCCTCAAGGCACAAGGTGCCTGCGCCTGTTTTTTCTAAATCGCCGACGGCGAATTGCAACCCCGCCAAGTCCGCACTCTGGCCGACCTCCAGCGCGGCCAGATGAACGTCTGGGAGCCCAAGTCGCACTGCCCACTCATCCCTATTGGTTCACTCGACCTCATTCTCGTTCCCGGCCTCTCCTTCACCCGTGATGGCGCACGCCTCGGCCGCGGCGGCGGTTACTACGACCGCCTCCTCGCGCATCCCAACTGCCGCGCCCAACGCCTCGCCATCGCCTTCGACCTTCAGCTCGTGGATCACCTCCCCACCGAGTCCCACGACCAGCGCGTCCATCAAATCATCACCGAATCCGGCTTGATCACGACATCAGTGCCACATTAGTGCCGATGAGTGGTTCAAAAACTCCGGTCTCAGTCCATTCGTCATTCCGCATTCGTCATTCGTCATTTTCTCCATGAAGCCCCTCCTCGAAATCCTCCAGTCCGGCACCGCCTACCTGGAGAAACGTAAAATCGAGGAAGCCCGGCTCAACATGGAGCACCTCCTCGCGCACGTCCTTGGTTGCCGCCGACTCGATCTCTACCTCCG
>JBDNIB010000320.1:0-5840 GCA_041688535.1 Prosthecobacter sp. | reverse complement strand
GGCAGCCACACCGCCGGCGGCGTGTAGCCCTGCACCGTCTTCATCGCCTCCGCCACCGTGATGCCATCCGCCTGCTTCGTCGCGATCTTCACCGGCGACTCGGGCCGTTGCGCATCCGCGATGGAGTCAGCATGCGCAAAGTAGGCACCCTTGCGCACATGAAACAACGGCGTCGTCGGCATCCAGTTTCCCTGCTGATCCGTGATAAAAATATCGCCCGCCGCATTCTGCCCGATGCCACAGGGGCTGCGAAATCCCGCGCACCACGGCTCCATCTTGCCCTCGAGCGTCGTGCGCATCACCCAGCCACGCCACGGCGCATGCTTCGCATCGTCACCCGCGCCCGACCAGCCCTTGCCCATGCCTGCGTTCAAGGACGTGTACAAATTTCCCTCCGCATCAAACACCGGCCCATAGGCATACTCGTGGTAGTTGCCCGACACGCCCCAGCCCGTCGCCGCCGTGAGATATTCGTCCGCCTTGCCATCGCCATCCACATCTCGCAGCTTCGTCACCTCTGAGCGCTGCGTCGCATACAAGGCCCCATCATGCCAGGCGAGTCCGAGAATCTCATGCAGCCCGCTGGCGAAGAGTTTGAAGCCCGGCTTCGCCACATTCTCCGGCTGCTGCGCGATCCACACCTCGCCCTTGCGCAAAGCCACCGCCAACTTCCCATCCGGCAGCACCGCCAACCCACTCGCCTCAAAGTTCACTCCCTGCGGCAGCTCATACGTCTCGATGCGATAGTAGTCTGACTGCTCTTGAGCGAAGAGCACAGAGCCAAGGGTGAAGAGTCCCAAACCGAGAGCCGCGAACCGCGAATTGCGAACTGATGTTACCATGACAAAACCTCCTTCGTTTCCTTGCCGTCGATCTTAATCACCCGTTCAAAACTGCCTTTCGCTGGCCGCAGTGTGTCTTCCACCTGCTTGCCATCCTGACGATACAAAAACGTCGGCACGCCATCCTGGCCGAGCGTGTAACCGCCAAACACCCGCTCGCCCGACGCCGCAGGCAGTTCCTTCACGTTTGTCCCCAGTGGTTTGATCGGCGGCATCGCGCGTTCCTGCCAGTTGCTCATCGCATCCAGGAAGCGCCCTTTCCAAATCAGCGCCCAGCGACTCGCCTTCGCATCAAATGCTGCGTTCAATCCGCCGGGGAAGCCCACCCCAATCGCATGCGTGCTCACGCCTTCGATGAAACTGCGAAACACGATCACGCGCCCTTCCTGGTCCGGCTTCAATTCAAAATCCGCCGCCGACATCAGCCCTTCCGGCAGCGGCTGGCCTTCAATCTCGCGCAGGTAGGTCCAGATGCTCTCGATCTCCTCATTCGCCTTCTTGCGGCCCACAAACATCGGCGGCATCACCGTGCCGAGCTGCGTTGCCTGCGGATTGAGCAGCAGTTCCTTGAAATACTCGGGCTGCAACCGTTCCACCGTATGCGTCAGCCGCAACACCGGCGGCCCGAGCGATTTGCGGTCCTTCAACCCATGACACGACACACAGGCCAATCCCTTTGCCCCCAACAACTGCCGTCCCAGCTCCGCGCGATGATGTTTTTCAAGTCCGCTGACATCCATCGTCACCGGCGTCTCCGCCACATCGGCCTCGTTTAGCCAGGTGATCATCATTTCCGTCTGCTCACGGCCAAAATTCGGCATCCGCGTGTCCATGTAAGGCCGCACGCTGCCGTCCTTACCCCATAGAATTTTTTCAAACCAGCCGCGCGTCAGCTTGTGGCCGATCTTATCCAAACTCGGCGGCAGATGCGCCAGTTGGCCTAGCGATTCCGCGCCTGGATCGTTCACGCCAAAATACTGCGCTCGTGGGTCTTCCGGCCCGCCCTTGCCATCGCGATCATGACACGCGTAGCAGTTCAACCGCGACATCTGCCAGTCCACCTTCTCCTGCGCCGTCAGTTTGGGTGCCGCCTGTTGTTGGATCATCGCCAGCGCCAATTTTAGTGCTCGTTTTTGCAGCGCGTTCAAATCGAAACGTGGTGTGCCGGACGGCTGTTTGTCGGCAAGGCAGCCCTTGTTCAGCGAAAGCTCTGCCATGCGTTTTGTAGTTCCGGCTTTAGCCGGCTCCGGAATTCCGGCTAAAGCCGGGACTACATTACTCAGAGTGTGGCAAGCCACGCAGTTCATCTTGTCAAAGACTTCCCTGCCCTTTTCGATGCCTTGCGGCGGAATCTTCAGCGCTGCACGCGCGGTCGCCTTCTCCGCCACGCGTCCGATGTGCAAATACGCCGCGATGTCCGCCGCCTCCTGCTGGCTAAGCCGCATGTCCGGCATGCGCCCCGCTGGCCGCATCGCCAACGGATCATGCAAAAAGGCCGCCAATGCGGTCACATCATAGGCATCCGCCAACGCGATCGGCACCGAGCCGTTCCCCGGTTTGTCCACTTCCGCATCCGCCACCACTTTGGGCGGGCGCACATCCAAGGCTGGCTCATGACAGGCCACGCAGCCAACCTTGTGATACAGCTCCTTGCCGTGCTCGACATTGCCAACCGGCATCGACAGCGCCTCGGATTTTTGCGCACTCAAAAATTCCACCAACGCTTCCACCTTCTCGTCATCACCCGCTTCGCCCGCGAACAAACCCGGCATCTGCGTACCTTTTTTCCGATGTTGTGGGCTGCGGATCATCAGCCAGAGCGTGTCTGCGTCCAATCGTGATCCCACTCCACTCAAATTCGGCCCAGGCTTGGCCTTAAGCCGCTCCTGCCACGAATCCGGCACCGCATGGCAGGCGGTGCAGTTCAATTCCGCCAGCAGCAACAGCCCACCACTCACCACATGCTCGTCCGGATCTTGTTCGAGGTAAAACTGATCAAAATTAAAGACGTAGGCATGGTTAATCGGCTCCGCTTGAAGCGGATGCGCCTCCAGTTGGCCGCAAAAAAACGCAGAAGCCGCAAAAAGGATCCAGTATTTCATCATATCAATTTTTGCGACTCTTTGCGGCCATTCAAATCCCCATCTTCGCACGCTCAGCATCCAGCGCCTTGATCCACGGACCGATGAAATGACCTGAGTCATGATACGTGCGGCCCGAATACATATGCTGATCAATCACGCAGGGCTCGTTCACATAGATGCCGCCGCAGATTTCGAGGTCGAATTTGCATTTGGCGACCGTGGCCATGCGCAGTCCTTTCACGATGTCTGCACGCGCGGGGATCTCGACGCCGTGGCACACGCTGGCGCAGGGCTTCTTCTGTTCCCAGAACCATTTCGTGAGGCGCAGCAGATCCTCATCTTCGCGGATGTATTCCGGCGCACGCCCACCACTGAAAAAGATGCCCACATATTCCTCGGGTTTGATGTCCTTGAAGGCGACGTCGGCATCAATCGAATAGCCTTCCCACTCCTTCGTGATCGTCCAGCCGGGCTTCACCTCGTGCAGCACCATCTGGTATTTCCGCTTTTCCGGCGCAGCCACGATGGGCTTGTAGCCGCCTTCGATGAGACGGTAGAAGGGGTACAAGGTGTCCACGGTTTCCGTGGCATCACCGATAATGAGGAGGACTTTGGCTTCGGGCATAGTGGGCTGTGTTTTCTTCGTGTGTTTCGTGAGCAGATCAAATCAATCCATCAAGATGCGCCTTCGCCCGCACGATCTCGGCGGTGGATTCGGCCAGGGTGGGCATGATCGGAATGCCACGCGGCGTGGGGTGCATGAAAATTTCCGTCGGACCGGTGAAGTTGATCGCTTTGAGCGCCTGGAGCAGCGGTTTCCAGTCGAGCGAACCGCGTCCGGGCATCTGCTGGACTTCCTCCGCCTTCGGCATCGGCTTCATGCAGCCCATGCCGTGCTCCCAGGCATAAAACAGCGTCAGTTGCTTGTCGCAGTGCTTGATCAGATCAGCCAGCAGCTTCGTGTCCTGCGGCAGATGGTAAGGCGCAAGCGCGATGCCGATACCGAGCAGGTTGCGAATGTCGTCAGCGAGCCAGAGCAGCGAGTCGGGCGTGTCGATGAGATTGTTGATGTGGTTCTCGATGCCAATCGTGACGCCGTGCTCCGCTGCGAGCGCCGCATGCGGCTTCATCTTTTCCACGAAGTCCTTCACGTTCGCCTTGAGCTGCTCCGGCGGTACCTTGTAGTCCCCTGCCCCACCAGTGACGATGAAATTGCCGCCCAGCTTCTTCACGATAGCGATCTCCTCCGTCAGCTTGAACGGCCCGAGATCGTAACGCGTCGTGCCACCAAATCTGATACCATGTTCCTGGAGCATCGCGGCGAATTGGTCATGCCCGATGGCATCCATCTCCTCGCGCTGCGTGCCATGCTTCTTCGGCCACAGTTCGATGCCCGTCGCGCCCGTCTTCTTCACCTCCGGTAGGATCTCCGCCAGCGGCAGGCTGCCATACATCGAGGACGCGAGCATGTAGTTCAGCTTCCACGGCGTCTCCGCCGCCAAAACAGGAGCGGCGGCGAAGGCGGAGAGTGATTGCAGGAAGCGGCGGCGGTTGGTCATGCCTGAGTAAACGCCAGCCACGCGCCCACTTCATTCAGACTTTGGTTTCATGTCTTCAGGTTTTGCGGCATTTCCGAAACTCCCCCGGCGTCATGCCGACGCGCTTCCGAAACGCCTCGGCCATGTATTGCGGGTGGGTGAAACCGCAGCGGGCGGCGATAGCATCAAGGGTGAGATCGGTTTGCGTGAGCAGTTTTTCCACAGCGGCAAAGCGCAGGCGATTAATCTCCTCGCCAGGGCTACGGCCGATCAGCGCTTTCATGCGACGCTCCAGCACACTGCGCGACAGAGCCACTTCACGAGCGACTCGACTGACATCAAGGTTCTCCGTGGCATGCTGACGAATGAACCGCAGCGCAGCGGCGATGCGCGGGTCTTCCACAGCGACGATGTCGCTGGATTGGCGCACGACAATGTCGCCTGGGGCATGCAGATGCTGCTCCCCGGCTTTGGGGAGACGCTTTTTACTCATCCAGTCATCGAGAATGCGCGCGGCATCATAACCGACGGCCTGACCGCGCAGACGCACGCTGGAAAGCGGCGGGGAAGCGGTCTCGCAGAGCATGTTGTCATTCTCCGCACCGACGACGGCGACTTCCTCCGGCACAGCGATGCCTGCACGGCGTGCGGCATCCAGCAACCAGAAGCCGAGCTGGTCGTTCACGGCAAAGATGCCCACTGGCTTCGGCAGCTCACGCAGCCACGCGCCGAGATCGCGCTGATGCTGCTCCCAGTTTTTGCGCTTGGAGCGAAACACCGGGCAATCGAAGCCAAACCCGGCCACGGCCAGTACAAATCGCTCACTGCGCTCGATGAAGAAGGCCTCCGAGGCATCCAGGCAGCAGGCGAAGCGCTGGAAGCCGCGATGTCTGAAGTGCTCGGCCACACGGCGGCCAACGACGCTGTTGTCCATGCCGACAAAGGGAAAGGGATGGTCCAGCACCGTTGTGCGCAGCTCAATGACGGGCAGCTTGGTGGCCTTGAGATGACGCAGCAGAACCTCGTCCACAGTGCGTGCCAGAATACCATCGCCCTGCCAGTTCTGCAGCCAGTCCGGGAAGCTGCTGCGCAGATCACGCGGCTCCAGATACAGCGACCACGGCCCATGCTCCGCCACATAACGCCGGACACCGCGCACGATGTCACGGCCATACGAGCGCGAGGTATCGACCAGCATGGCAACCTGCGGGATGCGTGACGCTGGGGTGTTTTTCAACTTAGGCACTCGGCCAAATTTAATTCGTCAATTAAATTGATATAGTTCGAGTGCTGCGATTGCCTTTGCAGGTTCGATACGCACGAACCACTTGGCAAGGTCTTGGAGGCGGTCCAGAGCCTGCTCAATGATGCGCATG
>JBDNIB010000319.1:0-2689 GCA_041688535.1 Prosthecobacter sp. | reverse complement strand
GGGCGTGCCGGAGGCGCGGATCGTGTGCGATTATGCGGGATTTCGCACGCTGGACTCGGTGGTGCGGGCCAAAGAGGTGTTTGGGCAGTCGCGGGTGATTTTTGTGTCGCAACGCTTCCACAATGCGCGGGCGATCTACCTCGCGCGAGCGTTTGGGATCGAGGCGTGGGGTTTGAACGCTACAGATGTGCCGGTGGCGCTGTCGGTGAAGACGTTTCTGCGGGAAAAACTGGCCTGCGTGAAGGCAGTACTGGATGTGAACGTGCTGAGGACGGGGCCGAAGTTTCTCGGGGAGAAGGTGGCGGTGCCGATGGAGTGACGTTCTTTTGCGGATGAGGCCATCCGTGCTCCGCTACAGCCAGATCGTCAGCGCTCGGCGTAGATCGGGGCTTTGAGTGACGCGGAAGCTTTCGTCGAGTTCAAGGCGCGCTTTGTGGCCGTTTTGGCTGATTTCGAGGAAAACGGGCAGCGTGCCTGGATGCGCGAGCAGCACCTCGTGGATGCGTTCGAGGTCGGTTTCGTCGTGCTGCTTGGTGTTGAGCTTCAAGACGACGGGTTTCGGCGGTGCGGCCGGTTTTGGCGGCGGTGGAACGGACGGGTCAGGGTCGCCGGCGTTGCGGGGTTTGGCGGCCTTGGGCTTGAGGGGCTTCGCGTCGTTGCAGGTGACGCGGTTGCCGTCGGTTTTTTGATCTTTGCTGACGCGGACGCGAAAGGCCATCACCGCGCCGTCAGCGAGCACGTCCTTGAGTTTTTCGTACTCGTCGCTCCAGCACATCATCTCCTGCGCGCCGGTGAAATCTTCGACCTTGAAGGTGGCGAAGGGTTTGTTGTCGCGTTTCGAGTAACGGACTTCGAGCTGGCTCAAAATACCGGCAATGGTGTGAGTGCTGGCCTTCTCCTTGGTGTCCACATCGGCGATGGCGGCGATCTTGGTGAGCTTCACCGAGTCAAAGTGACCGCGATAACTGTCCAGCGGATGACCGCTGACATAAAAGCCGAGCAGTTCTTTTTCAAAGGTGAGCACCTCGTCCGTGGTCCAGACGAGTGAAGGCGCAGACTGCTCAGCGGACTTCTTGGCAGGAGCACCGAGATCCATGTCATCAAACAGGCCGCCCTGGCCGGATTTCCGGTCTTTCTGCATCGAGGCGGCGGAGGCGAGCACCTGTTCGAGCTTGGTGAACATGACGGCCCGTAGCTCGCCGGTGAAGTCGAAGGCACCCGCTTTGACGAGGGATTCCATCAATTTTTTGTTCACTGCACGGTTGTCTAGGCGAGCGGTGAAGTCTTCGAGGCTGGTGAAAGGTCCGTTCTTGGTGCGTTCGGCGATGGCGGCCTCCATGGCACCTTCCCCGACGTTTTTGATGGCTGACAAGCCATAGCGAATGGCATTGGGCAGCGCATCATTCGTCACTTGTGCTTCGTCAGTGGCAACCACGGCATCTTGGCAGAACTCGGGGGCGAACTTCAACGACGACTTGTTAATATCAGGCGGCAGCACCCGGATGCCCATCTCGAAACACTCGGAGACGAAGTTCGCGATCTTGTCGGGATTGCTGATTTCGTAGCTGAGCACCGCCGCCATGAACTCGACCGGGTAGTTCGCCTTCAAGTAGGCGGTGCGATAGGTCACGACCCCGTAGGCGGCGGAGTGGGATTTGTTGAAACCGTATTGCGCGAATTTTTCGAGCAAGTCGAAGACCGAGTTGGCCTGTTTGCCGGCGATGTCGTTCGTCTTGAGACAGCCTTCGACGAAGATGAGGCGCTGGCGGGCCATTTCTTCGACATCTTTTTTGCCCATCGCCCGGCGGAGCAAATCGGCCTGACCGAGGGAGAAGCCGGCGAGCACGTTTGCGGCCTGCATGACCTGCTCCTGGTAAACCAAGATGCCGTAGGTCTCTTTGGCGATTTTTTCGAGCAGCGGATGCGGGTACTCGACCTGCTCCTCGCCTTTTTTGCGCCGGATGTAGTCGGGGATGAACTGCATCGGGCCAGGACGATACAGCGCCAGAATAGCGATGATCTCTTCGATGGTGTCGGGGCCGAGCTGCTTGCAGGTATTGACCATGCCGCCGGATTCCATCTGGAACACGGCGACCGTTTCGCCACGTTTGATGAGATCGAAGGTCTTGGTGTCGTCGAGCGACATGTCGGCGACGCGGAAGCCGGAAACCCGTTTGTTGATCCAAAACTCGGCCTCGTGAATGACGGTGAGCGTTTTGAGACCAAGAAAGTCCATCTTGAGCATGCCCAGCTCCGTGAGCGGCTTCATGGCGTACTGGGAGAGGATGGACTCTTCCTTATCCCGGGTCAGCGCGATGAAGTTGTCGAGTGAGCGGTCGCCGATGACGACACCGGCGGCATGCACGCCGACGCCACGCGTGAGACCTTCGAGGAAGGTGGCGTGCCGCCAGAGTTCCTGGGTGTTGCTGTCGGCTTCGAGCTTCGCGGCGAGGTCGGGATTTTTCTTCACCGACTCCTCGAGGTCGATGTTCAGCTCATTCGGGATCATCTTCGACAGCGCGTCGCTGTCGCCATAGCTCCAGCCGAGCACGCGGCCGACATCGCGGATGACGGATTTAGCACCCATGGTGCCAAAGGTGATGATGTGGCTGACGCTGCGGTCACCGTATTTTTGGCGGACGTATTCGATGACTTCTGGACGGCGGGTCTGGCAGAAGTCGATGTCGAT
>JBDNIB010000318.1:0-3649 GCA_041688535.1 Prosthecobacter sp. | reverse complement strand
TCAGGCGAAACGGTGATCACACCATCGAACCAAGCCGAAAGTCGGGCTTCCCAGCGGTGCATTCGGCGATGCTGGAGGCCGAAATACCAGCGTTTGATGAGCGATGACTGGCTCGAGGCGAGGCGTTGCCAGAGCTGGGCCTCGATGTTGTGCTGAAAGAGGAGGACGGGGCAGGCGAAAGACAGATCGAGGAAATTCAGCGCTGGTGCCAGGAAGTCACAGATGACCAGGTCAAAGGCATCTGCTGTCGAAAGTTCGCGAAGTTTGTCTCGAAGCTGGCGCACCTCGTACTTCTGGAGTGCGTAGGGCCGGGTGGTGAAGAGCGTGCTCCACGCGAGATCGATCCAAAAAAGCGGGCTTTTCTTTCTGGGGGCGTTGAGCGTGATCCAGGTTTTCTTTTCGGCATAGGGATCGGCTTCCTCGCGCGGATCAAGCCAGTCGCCTTCCGGCAGCAGGGACAGATAGACGACCGCATGCTCCCGGCTGATCTCGGTGAGCATGGCGTGGGTGCGTCGCTTCCCGCCGGTGTCGAGCGGGAGCAGGGGGCCGGTTTTTACCCAAAGGATGCGCATGAAGTCAGGTGTTTGTTTGGCCGTGCTCCACACCGATGTCAAAACACAGTTGGGATGAACTTGTGGGCCTTATTTGTTGGTTGAGTTGGCACCGCTGCCGGGCTTCCAGAGGCTTAGAGGGTCGCGCCGACTTTGGAGATGGGCAAACAGCGCCCGCGCGCAGCTCCATTGCAGCAGGAGGAAGCCTGCGGGCACGGAGAAGTAGCGTGCGCGGAGCTGTGGGAAGGCGCTGCCCAGCACGCCAAGGGTATAGCAGGTGGCCTGCGCCCACAGCAGGAACCAGACTACAGGCGTTTTGGGAGCGGCGAGTGTCAGCAGAGCGACCAGCGCCAACAGCCAGGGCACGGGGAGGCGCGCGTACTTGTGCGAAAGCAACTGGCACCAAAGCCGATTACTCCAGGGCAGCAGCCATTCCGGGTGTTGCTCGATCATCTGATAGTTCCCCACCAACGTGCGGAGCTTGCGCTCCTTCTCTTTGACCGGGTCGAGTGTCTGGGGATCAAACGCCACGGCCTGCGGTTCGTATGCGATGCGATGCCCCTTCAAGGCGATTCGCATCGGCACGACGACATCGTCGAGGATCGTGCCCGGTGGCAGGTCGTCATAGAGTTCCTTGCGAATCGCGTAGATGGCTCCGGTGCAGCCGATCACCGAATCGAAACGGGCCTCCCACTCACGGAGTTTTCGCTCCATACGCCAATAGAGATCGACGCCGCGTCCGCCGCCGGAGTCGGAGACCGCGATGTCTAGCAGCCCGCTCACGGCTCCCACAGCGGGGTCTTGGAAGGCAGCCGCCAGCATTCGCAGCGCCTGCGGGTCAAATGTCTGCCGCAGGTCGGCGAGGATGACGATGGGGTGGGTCGCGGCCTTGATGGCGTCATTCAGAGCCGCCCACTTGCCGCGCTGATTGGGGGATTTCATCACTCGCACGCCTACGACACCGGCTTGAGTGGCTAGGTTGGCCGTATCGTCACTACCGCCGTCGCAGAAGACCAGGATCTCGCGTGGTCCGGCCCATTCGCAGGCGGCGAGGTTTTGGAGGCGCTGCTGGATCTTTTCGGCGCCGTTGTGAACACAGAGGATGATGGAGATCGCCTCCGGCATCGGCTCTTGCTGCGCCGCCGACCTGGGAAATCGGCGCGCCAGCAGCCACATGATGCAGGCATAGCCTACTTGGGCGTAAAAGACGGCGAACAGGGAGAAAAACAGCAGCAGGATCATCTAAAATGTCGGGATCAAGAAAGAGGCTCTCATAGCACGATTGTAGGCAAAGCCCATATCAAGGTTGAACTTCGTCGATTCGGAGTCAGAGAAGCCGCCTGTGTTTCCATCTCATCCCAACACCTCCGGCCCGATATGTTGAAGGCACTTGACAGATGGCTGCTGCCTTGGCTGCGACAGAGTTCGATGCGGCCGAAAGGCCCTGTTTCGGACGTGATGCTGGCGGTTTGCGACCATTTTGAGCCTTTTCACCACACGGACAAGGCTGGCGCGCTGCGCCGGATGGCGACGTGGCGTGAGCGGCTTCCTGAACTGACCGCCGGTGCGCGGGATGACGACGGAGTCGGCCCGAAGCACACCTTTTTCTACCCGATCGAGCAGTATGATGCGGACGTTCTCGATTCGATCGCGGAGCTGTGCCGGACAACGCGGAATGAGGTCGAGGTGCATCTGCATCACGAGAAGGACACGACGGAGAAATTGGTACGAACCCTGGAGAAGGGGAAGGAAGACCTACACCGACATGGACTGCTAGGGGCTGATGCCGCCGGACAGAGCGTGTTTGGCTTCATTCATGGAAACTGGGCACTGGATGATTCGGATCCTGCCGGGCGCGGATGCGGTGTGCGCGGTGAATTGGCGATCTTAAAGGCGGCGGGCTGCTATGCGGACTTTACCATGCCGTCCGCGCCGCATCCGACACAGACGCCGGTGGTGAATCAATTGTATTACGCACGCAGCACGGACGGTGGCTGCGCGCATCACCAGGGCCGGCCTGTCGCGGCGGGTCCGGCGGGGACACAGGCTTTGCGGGCGGCTGCGGATCAACTGCTGCTGGTACAGGGGCCGCTTTCGTTGGACTGGAGCCGGAGGAAGTGGGGACTGCTGCCGCGCGTTGAAAACGCCGATCTAGGCCCCAACAATCCGCCGACTGCGGCGAGGATGAAGCAGTGGCTGAAGGGACGGATTAGCGTCACCGGTGCCGGTGGCTGGTGTTTCATCAAGCTGCACACCCATGGCGCGGCAGAGTTTGGCCACCGGTCCAATTTGGGCGCGGAGCGGGCGCAGTTTTATGCGGACATTCAGCGCATGGCCCTGGAACGCGGATTCCGCCTCCACTACGTCAGTGCCCGCGAGATGGTGAACATCCTGCATGCTGCGGAAGATGAACATTCCGGTGATGCTGGCGCATGGCGTGATTACCTGTACACGCCTCCGCCTCTTCTAAGGAAGGCTTAGCGTCATGAAACTGCTCTTTATTTCCAATCTGTTTCCAGACGAGCAGGAACCCTGGCGGGGGCTCGACAACGTGACGCTCGTGCATGCCTTGCGGGCGGTGGAGCCGGGGCTGGAGGTGCGGGTGTTGGCGTTTCGACCTTCCCTGACGCGTTTTGGTCATGCGTTGCATTTGCGACCCCGGCCTGGTGATGAAGTGCTCCATCCGCGTTTTTTTTGGAGCCCGTATCTACCGAAGCTGGGCGGGCTGAATCACCGGATTTTTCGCCGTTCGCTCGCTCGTGCGGCGGCGACATTCGGCGCGGATTTCGCGCCGGATGCGATCTTGGCTCCATGGTTGTTTCCAGATGCCTGTGCGGCGGCGATTTGGGCGCAGCTTCGGCAGATTCCAGTCGTCGCCGTGGCCCAGGGGTCGGACGTGCATCAGTACTTGGACATGCCGATGCGCCGTCGCGCCATTTTGGATCTGGCAAAGAGGGCGCGGAAGATTGTCACGCGGAGCCGGGATCTTCAGGCTCGGCTCATCTCAAACGGTGCGGCGGCTAATCGTGTTTGCACGGTCTATAATGGGGTCGATCCAGAGATGTTTAGACCGGTCGGGCAGGCCGAAGCGCGGCGGG
>JBDNIB010000317.1:0-2712 GCA_041688535.1 Prosthecobacter sp. | reverse complement strand
GCTGAGGCAGAAAATCGGCGGGAAATTCATCCGCGCATTCCACAACGGACCCGCCACCGGCGTCGATGAAACTACAGTAGCAAATGAACTTTCCTCGGCCAGAAGCCATCACGCCAGGCAGCTTTTCCCGGCTTTCACCGCCCCAAGTCCCGGCCCCGCCGGGGGGCATCATGCCCGGCATTTTTGCTCTTTTCACGCAATCCGCCGATGAAAAGAAAAGTCAGCGGTGCGGAAAGAAAAGTCTTGTGACTGACCTGGAGTATCGGCTAGGCAAACAGGGTCTCCTGAACCCGCGTTTACTTTCTACTTATCGAGTAATTACTTTTTCACATCGAATTCTGCGCAGTCGGAATTCTTCAAACGGCACTGCTGAAATCCGCAAAATCTCAAAAGCCGGTCTGTCCATTCGAGTGCGCACCCCATCGGGTGCGCCTTGGATGTTGCTACAGTCCAAGGCCCTTTGCGGAGCCTCAGCGTTGGGTGACGCCAGGGCGCCACCCCTGCTGGAGGGACTATTTTCCTGACATGCAGTGCCTGAATCCTGTTTCTATCCAAACACACTCAGCCTGCTATGAAAACCCCACGAATACTCAGTCTTGCGGCCCTCTTAATCGGGCCGCTTCACGGCCGGGACACGGCTCCTGAGGCACATGCTCAAAAACCAGCACAGGACTTCCGTGTCCTGTCGGAATCCACCGTGCGGCTGCCGGATGGCGGCAGTGTGACCTTCAAGCAGGTGGAGCCACCGCCCTTTGTGCCGAAACCGAAAGCGCCTGCGGTGCTGGAACAAGTCGAGGAACTCACGCTGGAGCAGTTGGCCGAACTCCAGCGGCATGCGTCTGTGGTGCTGAGCATTTCGGCCTCGGTTCATGACGGCGGCTTCACCGTGCTGCGCTGGACCAGCGGCGATTCGCCGCGCGTGCTGGCGGTGTGCAATGTGGACTTCCGCCATTTGGCGGGCTTGGGCAATTTGGAGACAGCGGTGGCGGATTATTTTATCATCATGGGCATCGGCGCGGATGCCAGCCCGCTCACTGCGGCGGAAGCGCGGGCGGCCAAGACGCTGCCAGCAGACGGCTGGCCGTCGTTTGCGCTGCTGGATGGAACGCAGGCGCAGGCAGCGGACGCGCAAGCACCGCTGGCGGCGATGGAAGCGCTGCTGGAGTTTTATCATGCGCACCAGGCGGATTTGATCGCGAAGTATCAGCAACGCGAGACAGAAGCAGCGGCGCGGGAACTCGCGGCGCGCAATGCGCCACCCCCGCCGCCGCGGCAGAGCGTGATCCACTTTTGGCCGCTGCAACCGGAGCAGAAGGCAGAGATTGAGGCGGAGGCGCGGCTGCGCGCGAATCCTGCACCGGCTGCAGCCGGAACGACGGAACAGCGTCGTGAAATTCAGCACGCGGGAGGGTCGAAGTGATGAGACTTACTTTCCTTTCGGCGCTGTATTTGATATGCGCGTGCAGTGCATCGGCGCAAACGGCAGCGGATTGGAACGAGGGGCTGCACGTCGCCACCGGCACGCAGGCGGGTGATTACACGGTGACGTGGTGGGGCAAGGCAGGCCGGACGTATTTCATTCAGCAGTCGTTTGATTTGCTGGTGTGGCAGTATGCGCCGGTGGTGCGCAGCGGCGCGGCAGTGGTGGATGGGCTGAACTTTTCCTGCACGGACTCACGGCAGTTTTGGCGGTGGCGCTATACGGACCAAACTTATAGCGGCACAGCGGCGGCGGCGGACTTTGACGGGGATGGACTGACGAACGAGCAGGAGCTCGCCGCCGGGACCGATCCGCTCAATCCTGACACGGACGGGGATGGTATCGTGGATGCAGATGAAATTGATTTCGGCCTGAATTTGGCGGGCAATGACATGGTGTTGTCGGCACCGGGTCTGACCTACAATGCGGTGAACCGGCTGGTGCAAAGCGTGACGGCGGGCACGACGCAGGCGGTGAGTTATGATGTGGAAGGTAACCTTGAGGAGGTGAACTGAGCATGAAACATTTCTTTTTTTATCTGACATGTCTGGCGGGCTTTGGTGGTATGGCTTTGGCGCAGCAGGGACCGGGCTGGGTGACGGCGGGCGGTGCTGAGTTGCCGGAGCTGGATGAGGTGGCGTTGTCCACGGCGTTGTATGCTCCGGTGGCGGGTTTTGCGGCAGCGGCAGTGAACGGCGAGGGCGAGAACCCGCCAGTTGCGCCACCGCCGATCTTGAACGCGGGGAACGAGGCGGATGTGATCACGCCGGAGATTCAGGCGCTGGCGGACGGGTTGCGGCATGATCCGGCGGCGCTTTATTTGTGGGTGCAGGAGCACATCGCTTACACGCACTATTACGGCCTGCGGAAGGGGGCGGCGCTGACGCTGCTGGAGGGCAGTGGGAATGATGCGGATACCGCTGCTCTGCTGGTGGCGCTGCTGCGTGCGAGCGGGGTGCCGGCACGTTACCGGAGTGGGTATTGTCTGCTGCCTTTGAGTGATGTGAGCGGGGTGGATTTGGAGCACTGGCTGGGGATTGAGCCCGTGGCGGCGGTGGCTGAAACCTTTCTGTTAAGTCGGGGAACACCATTAGCGGATGTCGCTTACCAGACGAATGTCCAGGGGGTGCACACGGGCAGTTATTTTATGCGCCGGGTGTGGGTGGAGGCGGATGTGGGTGGTAGCAGCGTGTGGTTGGACCCGTCGTCCAAGCTGCTGACGCGGGTGGGGG
>JBDNIB010000316.1:0-9779 GCA_041688535.1 Prosthecobacter sp. | reverse complement strand
GAACCTCCGTGATCTCGGCGGCATGCCGCCGCCGCGTGAGGTGGCACGCGCCTACTATGCCGAGGACCTGCCCAATTCGATGAAGACCGAGGCGCAGCTCTTTTTCCGCGATCTGCTCAAGAACAACGGCTCCGTCACGCAGTTCATCGACTGCGAGCACAGCTTTGAGGACAAGAAGCTCGCCAAACTCTACGACCTGCCCGAGCAGAAGACCCTGCGCCTCGCCGATGGCTTCCGAAAAGTCAGCCTCAAGGGCAACAATCATCGCGGTGGTTTACTCGGCATGGCCGCCGTTCTCACCGTCAGCGCGAACGGCGTCGAAACCTCGCCCGTCACGCGTGGCGTGTGGGTCAGTGAAAACATCCTCGGCATCCCGCCGCCACCGCCGCCGGATGTCGTGCCTGCAATTGAACCCGACGTCAGCGGTGCCACCACCATCCGCGACCGCCTCGCCAAACACCGCGCCGATGCCGCCTGCGCCGAGTGCCATCGCAA
This sequence comes from Prosthecobacter sp., assembly GCA_041688535.1. Lineage (GTDB taxonomy): Bacteria > Verrucomicrobiota > Verrucomicrobiia > Verrucomicrobiales > Verrucomicrobiaceae > Prosthecobacter. Next base: position 9,284 of record JBDNIB010000316.1, on the reverse strand, counting down.
AATCGACCCGCTCGGCTTCAGCCTCGAAGCCTTCGATCCCGTCGGTCGCTGGCGCAAAACCTATCCCAAGCCGAAAAACGCGAAGGATGCCCCGAAGATCGACACCACCGGCGAATTCACCTCTGGCGAGACCTACGCCGACTTCGCTGGCTTCAAACAGGTCATCCGCGACACCCGCGCCGATCATTTCAGCCGCCACCTCATCCGCCAGTTCCTCACCTACACCACCGGCCGCACCATGGAGCTCAACGACGACCTCCTCATCGACCGCCTGCACGAAAACGTAAAAAAGCAGGGCCTCGGGCTGCACACGCTCATGGTGGAGTGCTTGATGAGCGAGATCTTCCGGTCGCGGTGATCGCCGTTCGTCAGTTCGGTAGCGCTGCCGCCTTCGCTTCGCGATCCACTTTGCGATAGAGAAAGGCATCGGACGTGACCAGTGAGGCGATCAGCGCCTTCATGCTGCCGCCGCTGTCACGGTAGGCGTGGTAGGCGGCCTGAAGGACGGGGGCGTCGTTGAGGGTTTCGTTGCGGCCCATCCAGTAGCGGAAGGCGTGGCGGACGAAGACTTGCTTCACGCGCTCGCTTTCGGCCAGCTTCCGAACCATCTCGAGCGCGTTGCGGACCGGGCCGTCGAGCGCGGGATCGCCGCTGCCTGCGATTTCGCCGCTGGTGTCGGCGGGCTGGCCTTGTTCCGTGGTGCGGAAGAGGCCGACGTGATTGTACATCTCGAACGGCAGGCCGAGCGGATCCATCTTTTGATGACAACGCCAGCACTCCTGCTCTTGCGTGACACGCATGCGATGGCGCAGCGTTTCCTTCGGCTCGTCCGGCAGCATGGCGTCCACGGTGATCGGGATGTCCGGAACGGCATCGCCGAGAAGGCGTTCGAGGACCCAATGGCCGCGTGCGATGGCGTGGTTGTCCATGGCGTCGGAGTGGGAGACCAGCCAGCTCGGGTGTGTGAGGATGCCCATGCGCTGTTCGGCAGGAAGGGTCGTGAGGGTTCGATTGGGATCGCCGCCCAATCCCGGACCGAATCGAGCGATGGCTTTTTCGACGCGCACTTTGATTGGCGCGCCTTTCGGCAGCGCGATGTGGCCGAGTTCAGCGGCTGAGGGCGTGTACTTCTTCTTGTTGTCAGCCTTGGGCGGATTCTTGATCAGCTTTTCGAAGTCGCTGAAGTAGCGGATGTCCGTTTTGTCATCCAGCACGACACGATCGGTCGTCAGCAGATCGCGAAGGACGTTCTTGTCCTCCTGGAGGATCAATTCAACGAGCCGGTCCGTGCTAGCGACCATGCCGAACATGTTGACGTAGTATTTCTTTTTCTCGCCGCCGGCTGTTTTCAGGGCGGTCATGTCTTTGCAGACACGTCCGGCGCGGTCGTAGTCGAAGAACTCGCGGAAGAACTGCAGGATGCGCGGCTTGCGGATGCTGTCGTCCTGCAGGATGCGCTCCACCTCCCGCTTCACGTCGTCGCTGGTTTTCAGGCGCCCTTCGGCGAGCGCCTTTTTCAAGGTCTCGTCCGGCGCGATGTAGGAGAAGGCAGCGTTGATGGCCAAAGCCAGCTCGTTGCCCTGCAACATGACGCGACCGTGTTCGTCAGGCGTTCCGTAAGTGGCGAGCTCCGATCGGAATAAAGCGTCGCGGTCGAGGAAGATGGGCGACAGGCCCAAAATGACGCCCTCCTCCTTGCCGAGGTCGGCGATGGATTCTTTGAGGAGGCCGAGGTACGTCTTCGTTTCCTCCGCAGTCGGCGGGCGGAATGTGAGCGCTTCAAAGAGGAAATTCACGGCGGCGGTCAGCTTGTCCTCCGGCACGCCGGGCACCTGCATCAGGTCATAGACCGGCGTGAGCGGACGCTTGGGTTCCTTGCTGTAATAGACGCTCTGGGCCAGGCCGCGGATGTCCCTGCCCTCGAACTCCTTCGGCAGCTTGATCTCTTTTGGGTTGTCGGCGAACTGAAACGGTTCCGCAGCCGGGCCGCGGACCATAAAACGCAGGATATCTTCGGCGTTGTTGGCGATCTGCGTGGCTTCCGATCCGTTGACCGAATAGAGAATGGGATAGTTGCGCAGGCCGTGATCGGCGGTCGTCGTCAGCACCTCTGGGAATCCCGTGATCGCCGCCGCATACGCAGCCGAGCCGCCCGCCCAGCCGATGATGCGGTCGATGCCGTAGTACACCTTCACCTCGCCCTCCGAGTTCGCGGGGATGCCGTCGCCGTGGGCTCGCAATCCTGGATTTTTTGGATCGTAGGCCGGCTCGTAACTGATCAGCTCGTTTAATCTCGTGAGATGCTCCTGCGGATGAATCCGCCAGATGCGCGCCGGTGTGGATGGCGGTTCGAGTCCTGCGGAGAGTTTTCCAAACAGGAGATCGTGGTCGAGGTGGTTGCCCTTGTTCGGCTGCAGGTGGGATTGGAATCCGCCTTTGTCCTTCATCGCCTGTTCGAGTTCTCCCGTGATCCAATTGGAAAGCGCGAGACGGTCCAGCGGCTCGGGCTGGGTCTGCTTCTTTTTGGGCGGCATCTCCTTCAGCGCGACCTGCTCCCAGATGCGCTTCCACATCTCGGCGTTGTCAGCGGTGACGCCATCGAGTTCGTGCAAAGCGACATCGCCCTTCTGCGTGTCGCCATCGTGGCAGTCGAGGCAGTACTGTTCGAGGAATGGCTTGACCAGAGTCGAAAACGACGGCTTTGCCTCCGCATGCAATTCGGGCAAAGCCGAGACAGTGATGAATGCGGAGACGCTGAGCAGCAGGCCCGTTCTGATTCGCGGATAAGACACCATACGGTCGCTTGGGTTACGCCAGTAATTCCTCAATCGGGCCAATCTTCGAGTCGTGCATGGCTGCCGCATTTTTGTCCATGTTGAAGCGATCACGCGGCGCACCGATCGAGTGCAGCAACGTCGTGTAGAGCGCATTGACCGGACGCCCGCCGTCGAGCTGCGTGAACTGGCCGTTCTTGAACTGCCCGCCGCCATTGCCCAGCAGGATGAAGGGCCAGTTGGCACCCGAGGTGTGTTGCTTGTCAGCGTTGTTGCTGGTGTAAACGATCAGCGTGTTGTCCATCATCGTGCCATTGCCTTCGGGCATGGACTCCAGCGACTGCATCAGCTTCACCAGCATGCGGCAGTTGTACTGGCGGATCTTGATCCAGATGTCGTTCCCCGGCTGCTCCATGTGCCCCAGGCTGTGCCCGGTCGTATCGACGCCGAGCCCCTTCCACGCGCCGAAGATCTCGCCACGACCGGAGCCGATGGTCAGCACATTCGTGACGCCAGATTTCAGCGCCGCGATGCCGAGGTCGAGCAGCGAGTCATGCCAATCGGTTTCGAATTCCGGGTGGGTGTACTTCTTGTCGTAGGTCGGAGCGAATTTCTTGAGGTGCTCCGATACGTCCGCGAGCCGCTCACGCAGGCCATTGATGTCACGGAAGCCATTCACGAAGGTGCCGTAGCGCAGACGGTCGTCCGGCGGGAGCATCGTGCCGTGGTCGCCCGCGAGCCGCTCGATCTGATTGAACACCTTCGATCGGGCCTGATAACGCTGCTTCACGTCGCCCGAAGAGATACCCCCGAAGAGCATCTGGTAAAGATTGTTCGGGTCCGAATGCATGAACAGCGGCTGTCCCGGACCGGCCGCGGAGAGCGTCGCCAGGGTGGGTCGTGTGCGCATGTTCTCGATCGAATCCATGCCAATGCACAGGTGCGGTAAAATCGTCTGGGGGAGCAAGCCGCTGATCACATGGTCAATCGTCGCCGCAGCCGGCGGCACACCGATGCCTCCGCGATAGCCGCCCAGCGCACCAAAGAACGCACTGTGCGACGGGCTCGTGTGCATGCCGTGCAGACCATTGATGATTTGCATCTTGTCCTTGTAAGGCTCGAGCGGATTGATCGGCTCCGGCAGCGTCACGCCCGAGAGCGAAACGCTTTCCTTGAGTCCCGGCGGGATCGCAGTGGCCGGGTCGAACCCCTGATTCTGCAAAAAGAAGATGATGCGTTTAGGGCCGACAGCCCGTGGTCCCACCGCAGCCGAGGAGAGGCTGGGAAATGCAGCAGGTGTAAATGTGGCGCCCGCAGTGGCCGCCAGCCGTTGAAGCAGTTTTCTTCGATTGATCATACTACCCGCGTACTCGTGGCGCGGGGCTGTCATATTTCATCCATTGTGAAGGAAACCGCCCTTCATGAGAGTCGCTGGAGCCCAATTGCCCCGCCTTCAGCGCCCCGATCTCGCCCGTGCTGTCGGCGAATCGGTCCAACTTCAGGCCCATCCTGCGGGCCTGGGTGAGCCAGAGGTTCGCGAGCGGGGTGCCTTCGGGCATGTTGATGTGTTTGCCGGAGGTCAGGTGTTTGCCGCCACCAACGACGATGATGGGCAGGCCGCTGTATTGGTGCGTGGAGCCATCACCGAGACCGGAGCCGTAGGTGAGGAGGGCTTTGTCGAGGAGGGACCGGAGCCGCCTCGGTGTGTGCGATATGGTCTTTCCTGCCAACTCTTCTACTGAACGAAGATCTCGCCGAATTTCAGCGGCTCATGGAAAGTTTTGGATTCATCCCCAAGAGGTGAGAAGGCGGTGGTTTCCTCGTCCTCGGATCCGACGCGTTTGCGGAAGAGATTGAAGTGCCAGGGCAGGTAGGTTCCCTTGCCGGAGTCGAACGCGTCCTGTCGGGACTTGAATGGCATGCTACCGACGATTTGATGCAAGGGGTCTTCACTGGACGAGGTGACTGGCAGCCGGACTTCCAACGACCAAAAGCCGTCGCCCTGATGCGCGGCCACTTCCGCCTGCGAAGACCAGTCGAACCATTGCGCTCTCGAAACGGCTCGGTCCGCTTCGATGATCGCGCCGGCGGGACTGAAGGCCAATTGGTAGTAAGCGTGCTTGTCGGTCTCGATGAGGAGTTCCAGATGCTCGCCATTCCAAATGGCGGGATCGCCGTTCTGACTCGCACCGATGATCGGCGCCTTCCCGGGCTCGCCCGTGCAGCGGATGGCAAAGTAGAGGCTGTCGGCCAACCAGCGCACGCGGAACTCCGTGGGATAGACGGGCTTCCTGGCGGTGCGGATGTCCTTCAAGTTACCGCGGAGGCTGTAGCCGGTCCAGAAGGGCTCGTCGATCTGTCCGTCGAGGACAAGTGTGTCGCGTGCGTCGCGCCATTTGTCCTTGCTCATGTCAATCACACGGAACGAAGGCAGCCCGTCAGGCCGTTTCACGCCGAGCTGGGAGGCACGATTCCGCAGGGTGACGAGAAAAGCATCCACAAGGGCGATTCGCTGGCCAAACTTCGATCCGGGCGGGGCGGCGGCCTTGGCCTGATCGAAAAGATTGATCGCGGTCGTGGCCACTTCGCTGTCGACCCCGAGCTGACCGTAGTTCGCTTCGCAGAATTCGATGAAGGCCTTCATCTCGTTTTCAGCCGGTCCGTAAAAGAGCCGGTAGTACTCGGCCAGCAGTACATCGACGTCCTGTTCAGGATCCCACCAGAAGCGCGACATGACATAGGGATTCAGGTGGCTCATGCCCGGATGATCGAGACCACCCTTGCCACTCGAGAGCCACACGTCCTCCCGCCAGGTTTGACCAGCTGTGTCGCGTAGGCCGCGTGCGATGATGTGCGGCCAGTATTGCGGCCGGTAGTCACCCCGATTCGTGAAGGGCGTGTAGTTCAGCGTCACCGACAGCGGGTGGTTCGTTTTCGCCTGCCACTCGCGGCGGAGTTCGGCGACGGCATCGTGCGTTTCGCCGTCCAGTTCGCGGATCGGTCTGCCGTTGGTGATCTGCACCCACACGTTGTCGGGCAGCTTGTCGATGGACAGCGGCGGGAGCCGATAGCTGCTGTAGGCACCGCAGAAGACCTTTCGGTCCGGATGGGTTTTGGCGAGTTCTTCCGCCACGCGAACGACGAACTTCCAAACGTAGTCCGACGACAAACCCGACGGCCCACGCTCGAGGGTGATCTGGTCCCGGCACCGATCACAGCGGCAGTGGGTGAAGCCGTCGTGCGGCATGACCGAAATGATCGGCATGTCATAGTGGTCGAACATGAGCCGCGCGTAGGCCACCATCTCATTGAAAAAGCCCTCCGACGACAGGCAGGCGTTGGCGGTGGCGGATTCGGTGTCGCGCTCCCCATTGGGCAGCAGCACGTAGTAGTCTGGATGGCTGGCGCGTTGGTCCGGATGCTCCGTGAGATTCCGCTGACCGTGGTGAAGGATGCCGTATTGATTGTTTGCCCCAATGCGCAGGTACCACATGGCATCGTCGATCAAGGGCGAGCTGATCAACGGACGACTCACCGATCGAACCTCCCATTTCGGGCGCACGGTTCGATCCACCACTGGCAGCGCGATCTCATTCAATTGCGGAAGAATTTCGCCCAGTTCTCCGGGCATGTACCAGCGGACACCCAGATCGTAGAGAAACGCATGGACGGCATTCAGGGAGCCCCGATGATCAAAGTTCCAGACGTCGAGCTGCTTGTTGTAGTCCTTGTAGAGGGAGGCGGCGAGCGGGTTCATCCATGGATGTCCGGCGAGTTTCAACCATTCGGCCTGCTTGGTCTTGAGCCAGTCGGTATGGCTCCGAGCCCAGGGCTCGACGGGTGTGAAATCCCAGTCGTTGCCCACCAACGCCAGCCAGTCCGGGCCGGATTTCATCCGAAAGGCGTCCCGCTCCAATCCTGTGGCGTCCACGCCCGCCTGGCGGGCGTGCTCACTTTCGCCGACATAGATCTTCACGGGCATGGCTGCCGTGGGTGCGGTGACGATGGGCATGCTGCCTCCGGTGATCTTTTCGATGCAGTCGTGCAACTCTTGGGCGGCCAGCCTGACCGCACGGGGAGGGTTTTCAGCGATGACGATCTCGGCCTGCGACCGGCCCTCCTTCACGATCCAAGGAGCGGCATTCGCCAGTCCCAAAGGCAAGAGCCCAAGGCAGCACATCCAGAGTGCCCAGATGCGGTTGCAACGTCGATGTTTTCGATTTTTCATAGCGTTTCGTGTTACCCGGCTTTCAGCGCCCCGATCTCCCCTGTGCTGTCGGCGAATCGGTCCATGTTCAGGCCCATCATGCGGGCCTGGGTGAGCCAGAGGTTCGCGAGCGGGGTGCCTTCGGGCATGTTGATGTGTTGGCCGGAGGTCAGACGTTTGCCGCCGCCAGCGACAATGATGGGGAGGTCGTTGTATTGATGCGTCGAGCCATCACCGAGACCGGAGCCGTAGGTGCAGAGGGTGTTGTCGAGCAGCGAGGTGCCGTCGGCCTGCTCGATGGCGTCCATCTTCTCCATAAGATAGGCGAACTGCTCCATGTGGAAGCGATCCACCTTGAGCAGGTCGTCGATCATCTTCGTCTGATTGTGCGACATCTGGTGATGGCTGCGCGGATCGTCGAAGAGCCCCTCGAACATGTAGGGCGTGTCCCAGCGCTCGGGACCGACCATGAAGGTGGTCACGTTGGTGAGACCTGTTTGCAGCGCGACGACCATGAGGTCGCCCATGAGTCGGATGTAGTCGCCGCGGGGCAGGTAGGCTTCGGGTGGTTCGTCAAACGCGACCTTGGCGAGTTCGGCCTTCATCTTCTCCAGCCGGTCCATCTGCGTTTCGATGGCGCGGATGGAGTCGAAGTACTCGGTGAATTTCTGTCCGTCACGGTAGCCGAGGTCGCGCTTCATCGAGCGCGCGTCTTCGAGCACGAGATCGGTGACGTCGCGGAAGCGGTCAACCTCTTGCGTTGAGAACAGGCGTCGATACATCCGGCGCGGATCGCGAATGGACGGCGCGAGATGTCCGGTGCCGTACCAGGAGATGTTGTCGAAGTAGATCGATTCCTTGTTGTCCCGATGGCTGTTGCAACTGAACTCCAGCGTGCGAAACGGCGTCTGCGTCCCGACCTGATCGGCGACGAGGTGATCAAGCGTGCGATCCAGCGGCCAGGCGGTTCCCTTGAGCGTGTAGGGCTCCGCGCTGCTCAGGTAGCAGGAGGCGCACTGCGCGTGCACGTCAGTGCCGTTTTGAAAGGTGCGATCCATGCCTGTGATCAGGTTGATTTTGTGCTTCAGGCCTTCGAGCGGCTGCATCGTCGGCGTGAGTTCCGCCAGCGGCTTCACGCTGAAATTCGGATCTTGTTTGCCGAGCGATTTCATCACCTCGCCGAGGTTTCCCTTTGGGATAATCTGATCGGCCTCGCCGGGAAAGAAGCCGCGCCGCACCACGCCGATGGGTACATAGAAGTGCGCCATTCGCTGCGCAACTTTGCCAGCAGGTGCCGCCATGCCGATGCTTTCCAGCCAGGGCAGCGCCAAAGTGCCACCGCTGATGCTGCGGAGAAAGTGTCGTCGTGAGGAGGTTCGCATGATGCAGGAGGTTAACGGTTCGCGGCGTCCGCGAGTTTCGAGCTTGTTTTGCTACGGAAGGGCTCGCTGAGAATCACCTGCTTGAGCAGGGTCTGAATCTTGTAGCCGTCCTTCGCGGTGGCTTGGGCGATTTCATCGAGCGCGATCTGGTCGGCGAGACCGAGTTCACGCGCTAGCGCAAAAGAGAGCAAATGCCCGGCGAATCCGCGGGTGAAGCGATCCTTCTCGGCGAGGATCGCGTCCTTGAACTCGACGACACCGCTGAACGTGTGCTTGCGGAAGAGCGTGCCCTGCATGTCAACGTCCCGGTCATTCTCATACTTCTCCCGCCAGCGGCCGACGGGGTTGTAGTTTTCCAATGCAAAGCCGAGCGGGTCGATCTGCTCGTGGCACCCGCGACAGTCGGCGCGCTCGCGGTGCTGCGCCAGTCGTTCGCGTAGCGTGAGATTTTCCTCGCCTGCAGGCGGCGTTTCACTCAGCGCAGGCACATTCGCGGGAGGCGGTTCGGGCGGGTTGTTGAAGATCACCGTCGCGATCCATGCGCCGCGCGTGATCGGCTGCGTGCGATCCGGGCCGGAGGTCATCGTCATGACCGCAGCGTTCGTGATCACTCCCCCGCTTCGGCGATCCGTGACCGGTAGGCGCTTGAAGCTGATGGCCGTTGGGTTGACTTTAGCATCGGCAAACTGCGGGTCTGTCGCCAGTTCTTTATAGAGCCCTTCCAACATGGATGAGCGGTAGGTGAAGTCCGAGTCGATGAGCTGCGTGATGGGTTGATTCTCGATGAGGACGGTTTCAAAGACCAGCAGCGGCTCCAGCATCATGTGCATGCTGGCGCGATACTTGGCGAAGTAGAAATCCGGGTACGTTTTCGGATTGGGGATCGAGGAAATGATCCGCTCCAGTTGCAACCACTGCGCG
>JBDNIB010000315.1:0-5381 GCA_041688535.1 Prosthecobacter sp. | reverse complement strand
GCCATCGTCAGCCGCACGCAAGCCAACGCGCAAAGCGCCGCCGATGCCATCAATGCCGCGCATCCCGGTGCCGCGAAGGCCTATGCGCTGGATGTGGCCGATGGACCCGCCTGCGCCGAGGTGGGCAAGCAGATCCTCGCCGACTTCGATCATGTGGACATCCTGGTGAACAACGCTGGCGTGACCAAGGACGGTCTGCTGCTGCGCATGAGCGAAGAAGACTGGGATGTCGTGCTCGACACGAATCTCAAGGGCGCTTTCAACATGGTGAAGGCCGTGCAGCGCAGCATGCTCAAGCAAAAGGGCGCACGCATCATCAACATCAGCTCCGTCATCGGCCTCATCGGTAACGCGGGCCAGGCCAACTACGCCGCCAGCAAGGCCGGTCTGATTGGCTTCACCAAATCGCTCGCCCGCGAGTTCGCCGGCCGTGGCGTCACTGCGAACTGCCTCTGCCCCGGCTTCATCGCCACCGACATGACGCATGGGCTCAATGACCAGGTGAAGGAAGAGATTTTGAAAAAAATCCCGCTCGGTGAACTTGGTGCCGCAGAGGACATCGCCGCCGCCGCACTCTACCTCGCCAGTCCCGCCGCACGTTATGTGACTGGCCAGGTGCTCGCGGTCGATGGCGGCATGGTGATGTAGCTGGATGCTCGCTACTGGATGCTCAATGCTGGATCAAATCATCCAGGATCGAGAATCTAGCCGCCAGTATCTAGGAAGAGCATCCCGAGAATGCTCGCGGCGTTGAAGATCGCGTGCAGCAGCATCGGCACCAGCAGGCAGCCGGTGATCTCATAAGCGAGGCAAAACAGCACCGCGAGCATCCACAGCGGCAGCAAGCTGCCGACATGCATGTGAATCACCGCGAACATGAGCGATGAGATCAGCGCTGCAAACGGTGCGTCCGTGTAGCGCTTCAGCACGCCATAGATGAAACCGCGAAACAAGGTCTCCTCCGCCAACGGCGCGATCACCACGGCGGCGATGATCACGAGAATCTTGAACCCGATGCCGCCAGAAGCCTGAAACGCCTTCACCATCTCCTGCGCTTCCAGCTCAGGCCAGATGTCCTTCAACCAGCTCACCGAGACGGCGGAAACCAGATTCACCGAGATCAAAATGATCACCGTGAACACCACCACCGCCAGTCCCAGCGAGCGCCAGTGCAAATGCTGCAGGCCAAACAATTCTGCCGGATTCAAACCGCGCAGCCGATGCAGATACAGCAGCAACCCGGTGCAGACGATGAGATTGAAGACCATGCCCACGATCAAGCCGCCGCCGCTCACCCCGCCCGCGCTATCGCCGCTCTGCGGCTCGATGGAGAAGATGAAAAACAAGCCTAATGCCGCCAGCACCAGCAGATCCGGCGCGGCATAGGGCCGCGAGAGCACCTGCCCCTCGAAGTTCCACGCGGCCTCAGGCCGGTACTGCCGCAGCAGACGATACCCCACGAGCGCCAGCACCATGGCGATGCTGACAAACACCGAGAGATCACGCAAAATCCCGACTGTGGGCACATCCAGCATGATCAGCGTGCGTAGCCGGGTGGCAGGTAGTAGGGCACACCGGGGAGCAGTTTCGGCAGCAGGCCACTGCTGAGATCCAACTGTACTTTGGCAGGTGGTGCCGCCGCTTTGGCTGAGGCCATGCCAAAGACGTCAAACAGGCTGACGTCACGATGGTATTTCACCACGCCAGCATCCGCCGCCTTACCCAGCTCACGCGCCAGCGCGTAGGCATCCTCGACATAGCCGATCTGGTCCACCAACTTCGCCGCCAGCGCCTCGCGGCCCGTCACCACACGACCATCCGCCACATCTTTGAGCTGTTCTTTCGGCACGCCGCGAGATTCGGACACGATGCCGAGGAAGCGCTCATACATCTGCGTCACCAGGTTCTGCACATAAGCCTTTTCATCGTCACGCATCGGCCGTGCGCCGCTTAGGGAGTCCTTGAAGGCGCCGCTGGTGAAGGTCGTCATGGACAGGCCCACTTTGCCAAACAGATCGCTGTAATTCATCGTCTCGATGATCACGCCGATGCTCGCTGTGAGAGTCGTCTCGCTGGCGATGATCTTCGTCGCCCCGCAGGCGACGTAGTAGCCGCCGGATGCCGCCATGGAGTCCATGTAAACCACCACCGGCTTCTCCTTCGCCGCTTTTTTTACCGCATTGTAAATGATGTCTGAGGCCGTCACCTCACCGCCGGGCGAGTTAACGCGCAGCACGATGGCCTTCACATTTTTGTCCCCTACCGCCTGCTCCAGCGCATGCTTAATGGAGTCCACACTCGGCATCGCATCGGCAAACAGGCCACCCATGTCCATCGAAGAAATGATGCCCTCTAGATCAATGTGGACGATCTTGTCGCGGGTCGGCTGTTTCGCCGTCTCCACCGTCACCTCGCTCAACTGGCGTTTGGGCCGGGCGCTTGAAAACGCCATGTCAGCGCCGACATCAAAGTCCAGCTTGCCCAGCAATTGCCCCAGGTTCAGGCCAAGGCTCACGACCAGCGCAAGCAGCAGCAGGGTGATCAGGCATCCAGTTTTCTTGTTCATAAGTACGCCCATGCTACGCACCCCGGCAGGCCTTGCCAAGCCTTCAGGTCACTATTTCGCTCACCACGCTGCCATGAAGATCAGTCAATCTAAAGTCTCGGCCTGCGTGACGGTAGGTCAGCTGTTCGTGATCCAGACCCAGCAGGTGGAGGATCGTGGCATGCCAGTCATAGATGCTCACCTTGCCCTCCACCGCCTCGTAGCCGTAGTCATCGCTGCTGCCGTGGCTCACACCGGCTTTCACGCCGCCGCCGGCCATCCACATCGTGAAAGCCTTCACATTGTGGTCGCGGCCATCCGTGCCTTCGGCATGCGGTGTGCGTCCAAATTCGCCGCTCCAAATGACCAGCGTGTCCTTGAGAAGTCCGCGTGATTTCAGATCGCTGAGCAAGCCGTGCAGCGGTTTGTCCACAGCGGAGCAGTTCTCCGGCAGTTTGACGCCAAGTCCGGCATGATGATCCCATTCGCCATGATTGATTTCGACGAAACGCACGCCGGCCTCGACCATGCGCCGGGCCAGCAGGCACTTGCGGCCAAAGTCATCCGTCACCGCCTCGCCGATGCCATAGAGCTTCTTCGTCGCCTCGGATTCCTTGTTGAGGTCCATGACCGCCGGCATCTCGCTCTGCATTTTGAAAGCGAGCTCAAAGGATTCGATGAGTCCCGCCACCTGCGGGTCCTGCTGTTCACGCGCAAGTTTGCCGCGATTGAGCGAATGGATGAGATCCAGTTCGGCACGTTGGGCCGTGCCATTGAGCTTCGGCTTCAAATTGGCCATCTCGGCATTGGCGATGGGGCGTTTCTCCGCGCCAATGCGCGTCCCTTGAAATTGCGCGGGCAAAAACGAGCTGCCATAGTTCTGCGCGCCGCCAAAACCGCTCGCAGGCGTGATTGTGATGAAGCCCGGCAGGTTCTCATTGAGCGATCCCAGCCCATACAGAGTCCACGCGCCCATCGAGGGCCGCACAAACTGCGAGCTGCCGGTGTGCATCCTCAAATAGGCCTGCGGATGCGCGGGCAGATCGGTCTGCATGCCGTGCAGAAAGCACAGATCGTCCGCGCTCTTCGCCAGTTCAGGAAACAACTCCGACATCCACTGCCCACTCTGCCCGTGCTGCGCAAACTTCCAGCGCGAGCCGAGCAACTGCGTGCCCGCCTTCGTTCCCGGCTTGCCGCTGTCCGCGTTGAGCTTCGGCTTGTAGTCAAATGTGTCCACATGCGAAGGCGCACCGCGCATGCAGAGAAAAATGACACGCTTAGGCGACTTCGCCGCCGCGTTGGCCGCCAGGGTGGACAAACCAAGCCAGCCGAAGCCGAGCGAAGTGTTTTGGAGAAAATGACGACGGTTCATGGCAGACGCAGGGGGTTCAGTTCACGAACAGAAAGTCAGCGCTGGCAAACAGCGCACGGCAGATGCTCGTCCAGGCGGGGAGATCGTTACGGTCGATCTTCCTGGCAGCGGCAAGCTCATCAGGCAGCGGGTCCCGGCCATACGCGAGTCGGCAGGCGAGGGTAAATCGCTTCTCATAGCTGCTCTCAGTCATCACCCTCTTGGCCATGATCGCCGATTGCTCAGCCCCGAAATCGCTGTTCATCAAATACAGCGCCTGCGGTGGCACGATGGTCGTTTCACGCGCTCCGAGCACGGAACTCGGGTCCGTGAAATCGAACACTGCGAGCACCTCCGGCTGAATGCACCGCGCAATGGGCAGGTAGATGCTGCGGTAGCGGCCATTCGCCTTCACGAGGATTTCCTCTCGCAGCACTTGGAAGCGCTCGCCGCCAATCGGCCCGTCGCCTGCAAGCGCAACAAGAGAACCAGCCTGCGGCGTGGGATCGAGCGCGCCGCTGGCGGCAAGCATGGCATCGCGGATCGTCTCCGCATCGAGTCGGCGGAGATTGGCATGGGAGAACAGCACATTGTCCGGGTCCGCATCACCAGCGCGAGTTGCGGCCAACTGATATACACGGCTGCTGACGATCTCGCGAATCAGCTTCTTGAGGCTCCAACCGTTGGCGATGAATTTTTGCGCCAGATAGTCGAGTAGTTCTGGATGGCTCGGCTTCGCGCCGCTCGCGTCGAAGTTATCGCCGCTTTCAACCAGACCACGGCCAAACAGCCAGTGCCAGACTCGGTTCACGATGACACGGGCGGTAAGCGTGTTCTGCGGAGATGCGATCCAGTTGGCGAGTTCGACACGTCCGCTGCTGCCGGCCGCAATCGTGTTGTTCTCGCCGTGGGCGAGGAACTCGGGCACACCGCGGGGGACGGCATCGCTTTCCTTGTCGATGCTACCACGCAGGAACAACGGACTGTCTGCGATGGTCTCGAAGCCGCTGCTACGCCGCCCCCGGCTGCTCGCACCGCCCGCGCTGGCGTTCATGCGCGGACGGCGAGTCACAATGGCAGTGGCCGGCCTGTCGAACGCTCCCATGATGCGTGTTTTCGGACTGCCATCCGCATTGAAGCCAGAGAGATCGGTCTCAAGCTGTTTGGCGCGGGTGATGACGCGCACCACATCGAAGCTCGACATCTGATCCATCGCGCTCGCACCTTGCGCCGCATTTGGGGCGCGCGCAGCCAGTGCGGCATCACGGCGGACAACGAGCTGATCATACTCGGCTTTCTTTTCCGCTCAGACGGCAGGATCCATACGTCGATTGATGGTTTTGAGCCCGGCGGAAGCGGGCACCTCAATCAAGGTCGCGGCATTTCGCCCCTGCACGCCACCGACGGTGCCGAAGCGTGTCTCTGTGCTCAAAAAGATGCCCGCGAGCGCGGTGTAATCCTTCTGCGAGATCGGATCGAACTTGT
>JBDNIB010000031.1:0-3993 GCA_041688535.1 Prosthecobacter sp. | reverse complement strand
CAGCACGAGTGGGAGGTGAGTTACGGCAGCATGGAATACGGCACGGGACCGCGTGCCTCGGTGAACATCACGGATGGCAAGGCTTACGCTCTGGGGGCGACGGGTGTCGCCGTTTGTCTCGATGCGCATACTGGCAATGTGCTGTGGCTGGTGGACACCGTGAAAAAATATGGCGCGCAAATTCCGACCTGGGGCTTTGCGGCATCACCCGTGCTCGATGGCGAGCGCGTGCTGCTGCACGTCGGTGCGAAGAACGGCTCGGTCATCGCTTTGAACAAAAGCAGCGGCAAAGAACTTTGGCGCGGCGGGCCTGATGCAGCGGGTTATTGCACGCCAGAGATCATCACGCATGCCGGAGCGAGGCAACTCATCGCCTGGGGGCCAGAGCATGTACAGAGCTTGAATCCTGACAGCGGAGCCGTGAACTGGACCTATCCTTACAAGATCACGTATGGCGTCAGCATCGCGCAGCCGCTGTATCATGACGGCACGCTGCTCGTCTCCGGGTACTGGCATGGCACGAAGGCGTTTCGACTCGGCACGGGCGTGGAACTGCTGTGGGAGAATGAAAAGGACATTTGCGGATTAATGTCCGCACCTTTGTTCAAAGACGGCATCGTTTACATGCTCGATAAAAATCACGGCCTACAGGCTTTCGAACTGAAGACCGGCAAGATTCTCTGGAGCGATGACAACACGCTCACACCGAAGGACCGCAATCCGCAGGCGAGCCTCGTCTGGATGGATGAATCGAAAAGCCTCGCCGCCCTGCTCAATGCGAATGGCGAACTCGTCTATGTGACGCTCACGCCCGAAAAGCGCGAGGAACTGGCCCGCTGGCAGATCATCGGCAAAACCTGGGCGCACCCTGCCTTCGCCGGAAACCGAGTTTTTGCGCGCAGCGATAAAGAACTCGTCGCGTGGCGGCTTTGGTAGAGGTCATGAAACTCTGGCTACCACTGCTCCTCGCTGTTTTCGTCATCACCGCAGCTCCCGTGGCCGAACCGCCTGCCTGGAAGGCGGGTGCGGTTTCGGCGAAGATCACACCAGAAAAATCGATGTGGATGGCGGGCTATGCGGCGCGCACGAAACCATCAGAAGGCGTCGAACTCGACCTGTTCGCGAAAGCGTTGGTGCTCACGGATCAAGCGGGAGCCCAGTTCGCGCTGGTAACGATGGATTTGATCGGCGTGCCGCGAGAACTGCGACTTGGCGTGGCGGAGCGTGTGAAGAAGGAGCACGGCATCGAACCCGCAAACCTCGCCATCAATGCCTCGCACACGCACAGCGGACCAGAAGTGCGCACGAGCCGTATTCATGGCGCGGATGATGTGGCGCTGCGTGAGAAGGAAGCAGCGGAATACACAGCGAAGCTGGAGAATACGCTGGTGCGTTTGATCGGCGACGCGATTCAGAAGTCGGTGCCTGCGCATCTGGATTACAGCACCGCACGCTGCGGTGTGTCGATGAACCGCCGCACGCCGGATGGTAAAGGCGGCTGGAACAATTTCCCGAATCCGAATGGCCCGGTGGATCAAACCGTGCCCGTGTTAAAGGCCAGTAGCGCGGAAGGAAAGGACATCGCAATCATCTTTGGCTACTCATGCCACTGCACGACGCTCGGTCATCAGAAATTCAGCGGCGACTATGCCGGCTACGCGCAGCAGGAACTCGAAAAGGCGCATCCTGATGCCGTGGCAATGTTTGCGAATGGTTGCAGCGGCGATCAGAACCCCTACCCGCGCCGCACGATGGAACTCGCGCAGACGCACGGCCAATCCCTCGCCACCTCGGTCGAAGCCGCGTTAGGCACGCACATGACACGCCTCAAAGGTCCCATCCGCGCCGCATATCGCGAAATCCCGCTGGCCTACGACACGCTACCGGCCAAGGAGCAGCTTCTCGAAGAACAGAAATCCACGAACAAGTGGATGGCCACGCATGCCACGCGAGTGTTGCAGCGCATCGCCGATGAAGGCCCGCTGCCGACCACGTATCCGTATCCCGTGCAGGTGCTTCGCCTCGGCAACGAACTCACTTGGGTCACCCTCGGTGGCGAAGTCGTCGTGGATTACTCATTGCGACTGAAGAAGGACATCAAAGACCCCATCGTCTGGGTCAGTGGCTACACCAACGACGTCATGGCCTACATCCCCAGCCTGCGCATCTGGCAGGAAGGCGGCTACGAAGGCGGCGGCGCGATGATCTACGGCACGCACCCGACGCGCTGGAGTGACAAGGCGGAGGAGCACATTGTCAGCACGGTGATGGAGTTGAGGCAGGCGGTGGAGTGACGCCAATGCTTACAGCCTCTTAATTCGCCCCAATCTGAACTGCCCCAGTCACGCTACAAGTCTCACCGAGGCGGTCACTAACACCATGATGTGGAACAGCGGTTCTGAATTATTCCACCAGCCCTAATGCATCCTTAAAGGCTTGAGCCTTTGCTCGGTTTAGTTTGAGCACGAATTGTTTTTTCAACGCAAGGCAATCAGGATGCGTTTGCTGCTTTCCATCTATTGAGAGGGTTGAAATTGAAATTTGGAACTCACAAGACGGCAATTCATTGATTGCATAATCAGCAAACTCAAAAACCGCCCCAAATGTGCCGGACTCATCGGCTGTTTCGAAGACGTAGCTAGATTCGCTTTTCCAAAAAATGACATATGGTCGGCAATTCTTGTCGGTTACGAAAAATGTTTCCTGAAGCGCGTCACCATTAAGCCTTAGCTTTTTGACCTTGTTTCGCATCCAGTTGAGACGCTCCTCATCGGGAACTGCCACCGCTTCATAAAGTCTTAAAGACAAGTCTGTTAATTTTTTGAACGTAATACCCACATGCTCATTAAATGCTGTGAACTTCATGAAGAACAGCACCCGCTGTTGATTGCTGAACGAACCAAAAGTGATTCGAGCCTCTTCATCTGAGTCAATGTAGAGGTTTTTTTTGAGTTCCCTTTGAACGTGTCCCGTAAAACGACGATTTGCCTTTTCTATCTCCGTTGCAGTGTGCAGTGTCGTTACATCAAGCCTCTTCTCCTCTAAATTCAGCGTATATCTAATCTCGCCATCAAAAACGCGTCTCGCTCTGATCCAATCAGCAGCGATGCTCATTCTCTCAATTTTGTATCGAAGAACGTAGGACTCAGATTTTCCTTCGGGATCTCGTATGAAAGTTGGTGAGCCGAGTGTCTGGGAGTTGCCATATGGATCAGCAACAATTTTGTGAAAGTTCAAATCAGTGGGCAACATCTCCGCGAGAGATTTATTATCGCAGTTAATCGAGTGCGTATGACTTCTGACCTTTTGGCTGTCCTCTTTAGTTCTGACACAATCCAGCAAAAACTGGATTTCATCCGGGGACAGAAAGGAGAGGAGAAAGTAGCCGAGCAGATCCTTCTTGTCTGTCGATGACATGAATACACCTCGGTGTCGTAAGACCCGACGAAACAATGATGTCGAAATTGAATCTTGATTGAGGAATACGCGTAGATCATCCCCGCTTGGGAGCACGAAATCGGAATCTTCGGATGTAGAATTCATCGGCGATAATAATTATCTCATGCGAGAGCGCGTCTCTGACGATTCGCACCGGACATGCTTTGCATAGTCCTTTTGCGCCATGCCACTCAGGACTTGTGTAACTTGAGGTCCATCTCGGACCTCTTGGAAATCAGGAAAGACAATGACCACATCAACCCAGTTTGATGAAATTTCGAGGCCAATACCTGCCAAACGTTAAAAAGACCTCAATGTCCCAGCAGGCGCGATAGAGGTCGCACACGCTGCGCGGACTCCAGTCGCTGTTGTTGCTGATGAAGACCATCAGGCGCTCCTTGCCCTCGACCCAGGCCTCGACCCAGGCCTCGACCCGGCGCAGAGTCCAGCCGGAGAGCGACTTCCACTTAGCGCCAGTGAGCTTGACGATCTGGTCCTTGACGATGCCGCTGCCTTTGACCACCGGCAGATTGCGCAGGGCGCGGTAACGGCAGT
>JBDNIB010000314.1:0-2725 GCA_041688535.1 Prosthecobacter sp. | reverse complement strand
GGACGCCAAAATCAGCACGCGGGACGCGTGCGGTCCACTTCTGCTGGCGCTCACGTTTTTCTCATTCAGCGCGGTGTTGGCGCAGGTGAGCGGTGATTCGTCGGATCTTGCTGTGGGATTGGTCGCCAAATGGGAGGGCGTGATGCCGTTGGACACGGAGAAGACGTTGTACCTGCCGGATTCGACGCAGGGAATGATGCTGGAGGATTTTGCGGTAGCCTTGGCGTTTCGAGTCGAGAAGCAACCTGATGCTGAACATGGCAGCCACATCCTGGCGCTGATCAACGAGTCTCAAGCCGGACTGCTCGACTGGCATCTCGGCACGAAGGGATTTTCCATCACACTTGAAGGTCGCGGCGTTGGGCATCCCGTCGCCATGGCATCGCCGCTGCATGGTCGCTGGTGGCATGTGGTGCTGAATGTGAAACGGGATCAACGACAGGCGCAGTCCGGCATCTGGGTGAACGGCGTTGAACTGAACTCCTGGCGTGAAGGAGCTGGTCCTGTCGTGCTCGCCAAAGCGCTGTTTGATCCGTGCAGCCGGGGACTTGGTGGCGACATCGCCAACCTGCGGTTCTACAATCGTGCGCTCACACGCCCGGAAATTCTCGAACTTGC
The DNA here is from genome assembly GCA_041688535.1 of Prosthecobacter sp. Taxonomy (GTDB): domain Bacteria; phylum Verrucomicrobiota; class Verrucomicrobiia; order Verrucomicrobiales; family Verrucomicrobiaceae; genus Prosthecobacter. The sequence continues at coordinate 2,107 of JBDNIB010000314.1, read as the reverse complement.
AGCACTGCCGCCTATGACGGGCGAGAAACCGAAGCTGGTGCCTTTTTCAAACTTGATGCAGCTCATGACGGGGGAGGTCGTTGCGATTCTCGGCGGCACGGAGGCCGTGGCGGTGATGGAGGACGGCACGCTGGAGGCGCTGCTTTTGACACAGTTTCCCGGCAGCCGGGTGAAAGTGCGCGATCTGAGTTGGGAGGCGGATACCGTTTTTCGCCAAGACCGCCCGATGAACTTCGGCAGCCTGCCACAGCAACTCAAACGGGCAGGCGCGACAGCGGGGGTGCTGATGTTTGGCCGACAGGAGTGTTTGGAGCGTGGCGTGGCGGGTTTGAACGAGTTTAAGGCTGCGTTGGAGAACATGGTGGCGACGTGCGCGAACGTGACGCCGCGTCTGGTCCTGGCGGAGCCGCTGGCGTTTGCTGGGGAGCTTTCCAAACACAACGCGACACTGAAAAAGTATGCCGAGGTGATCAAAGCGGTGGCGCAGGCGCATGGCGCGCTGTTTGCGGCGCAGGATGGCGATTTACAGCCCGGTGCAACGCGCGACGGACTGAATTTGACCGCCGTGGGCGCGGCGCAGCTCGGCAAACGTGTGTCTCAGCTCTGGGGCGATGAGGTGAAAGCACCGAACGCACGGCTGAAGGCGCTGATCGGCCAGAAGAACATGCTGTGGCATCGCTACTGGCGTCCGGCGAACTGGGCGTTTTTGCATGGCGACCGCACGGCGCAGCCAAGTAGCCGGGATCATGTGGACCCGACGCAACGGTGGTTTCCGAGTGAGCTGGAGCAGTATCAACCGCTGATCGAGGCGAAGGAGAATGAGATATGGACCATGGCGAACGATTTGGGAGGGAAGCTGCCGTGAATGGAGCGCACGCGTCCCGCGTGCTGCGATCCGCGTCTCGCGGATTGCGGGTCTGTCGCGTGATTGGTGCCAGCGCGGACGAATCAGCATGGCGGAAATCAGGAGACGGATTTCGGCGGGACGCCAAAATCAGCACGCGGGACGCGTGCGCTCCACTCGTGCTTTTCGCGCTCCTCTCAATGAGCGTCGCCTTCGCCCAACCCGCGAACAAGAAAGGCATCTCCGTTGGCGAACCTCCAGTGGATCATTCGCCGGAGGCGGAACTGAAGTCCTTCAAGGTGCTCGATGGCTTCGAGGTGAACCTGTTTGCGAGCGAGGCGGACGGGATTCCGAATCCGATCGCGCTTCGCTGGGATGAGCGCGGGCGCTTGTGGGTGCTGCAGACGAGTGATTACCCGCAGGCGCAGCCGGGCGTGGTTTCGGACGACAAGATCATCATTCTTGAAGACACGGATCACGATGGTCGCGCGGACAAGCAGACGATCTTCGCGGGTGGACTCAGTCAGCCGATGGGCATGGAGCTGGCACCGCGTGACGCGCGGGTGAAATCACCGAACGGGCACTCGGTGTATGTGGGCGAGGGTGAGAAGCTGTGGCTGATGCACGATGACGATGGCGATGATCGCGTGGACCGGCGGGAGGTCGTTTTCAGCGGTTTCGGCACGGGCGATACGCATCAGTGCCTGAACAGTTTTATCTGGGCACCGGACGGGGCGCTGGTGATGCATCAGGGACTGCACTGTTACTCGCGGGTGACGACGGCGCTCGGCACGAAGACACTCTATGGCGCGGGCTTCTGGCACTACTACCCGAAGAGCGGACGGCTGAATCCGTATCCGACGGGCATGCCGCTGAACGCCTGGGGCACGGCCTTCACGAAATGGGGCCAGCCGATCATGGTGGCGGGCGCGGCGGGCATGTTTTGGGCGCGGCCGCTGGAGGTCAGCACCTCGCTGGTGGAGGACGCGGCTGATTCGAATCGCCATGGCGTGCCGCATTTCCTGCTGGAGCGCCACCAACTGCCCTACAGCGGCCAGATTATCAAGACGGACGGCCTGCGGAAGTTCTGCGGCATCGACATCGTGGGCAATGGACACTGGCCGGAGGCGATGCAGGAGGAAGTCATCAGCGGCGGTTTCTTTGAGAATGCGGTGTATCGCCACAAGCTCGTGCCGGATACCGAGTTCCCCAGCGGCATGGAGGCAGTAGAGCAGTCCGTGTTGATCACCAGCGACAACGTGG
>JBDNIB010000313.1:0-3649 GCA_041688535.1 Prosthecobacter sp. | reverse complement strand
TGAGAACTGGTCGAAACGCGATCGTGTGGTGGACGCAACCGGCATCGCCTGCGCCAATGTCATCGCCGCTTGGGGCAAACTGCTGCCGCCGAGCGCCGTTGATGCCGCTGAGTCACATCTCAAAGCCGCCGAGGCCAAAGCTCCTGCGGGTGAATATGCCGACCGCGTGAAATTTCATCGCTTCGGTCAGGACTACACACGGGTCATGCTCGAACTGCTCGCCAATTACAAGCGTCTCAGCGAACTCGGCGTGAAGATCGGCTTCGCGTCCTCGATCAAAGCTGTCGCCGATAATCCTGCGGAGTGCGATGCGCTGCTCAAACGCACCTATGAACTCGGCGAGCAACGCGAACAGATGCTGCTCGCGCATCGCGACTGGGCCGGACCTGATGAAGGACTCTACGCGTTCACGAACGACGTCAATATCCGTCAATGGCACGCAGCCGTCAAAAAGGCGGTGGGCATCGACAAGTCCTCGGCACTGACCAAGGCCAAGCTGGCAGCCCCTTGATCAAATCACTTCACACGGACCCCATGCCCGACCTCCCATTCATCTCACGCGCCCGCTCGCACAGCGGCAACGTCGCTTTCCGCACCGCGAACAGCTCGTACACGTACCAAGACATCCTCGACCGCTCGGCGGTCATCGCCACTGCGCTGCTTGGAGATGCGGATGATTTGGAGGAAACCCGCGTCGCGCTGCTCGTAGCGCCGGGATTTGAATACAGCTCGGCGCAATGGGGTATCTGGCGCGCGGGTGGGATCAAGGTGCCGATTTGTTTGTCGGCGACGGAACCGGAGTGGGAGTATGCGCTTACGGATTCCGGCGCGAGCGTGGTCGTGGCAGATGCGGCGATGTCTCCGAAGATTGCGCCGCTGTGCTCGCGTCTCGGTGTCAGCTTGGTGAATGTGGGCGAGGTCACCGGCACGACACCGAAAGTATTGCCGGACATCGCATCGGATCGTCGCGCGATGATTCTCTACACCAGCGGCACGACGAGCAAGCCGAAGGGCGTCGTCACCACACATGCAAACATCCAGGCGCAGATTGAGAGCCTCGTGGACGCGTGGGAGTGGAGCGCGTCGGATCGCATTCCGATGTTCCTGCCGCTGCATCACATCCACGGCATCATCAACGTCACCGGTTGCGCCTTGTGGAGCGGTGCGGTCGTTGAGCCGTTTCCGCGTTTCGACTTGAACGCAATCTTCGACCGCGTGCGTGCAGACGCCTACACGCTCTTCATGGCCGTGCCGACGATCTATGTGAAACTCATTCAGGCGCTCGAATCAGCGTCGTCGGAAGATCGTGCGGCCATCGTCGCGGGTTTTGCGAACATGCGCCTCATGGTTTCCGGCAGCGCGGCCTTGCCCGCGAGCGTGCATGAGCAATGGACCGCGCTCACGGGTCAAAAACTCCTCGAACGCTACGGCATGACCGAGATCGGCATGGCGATCTCCAATTTGTATCATGGCGAGCGCCGCCCCGGTGCCGTCGGTGCGCCGCTGCCCGGGGTGGAGGTGCGTTTGAAATCCGAAAGCGGCCAGCTCATCACCAGTGAAGATGAACCGGGCGAGATTCAGGTGCGTGGCCCCGGCGTGTTTGCCGCGTATTGGAATCGCCCCGAGGTCAGCGCCGAGTCTTTCGATGATGGCTGGTTCCGCACCGGCGACATGGCCGTGCAGGAGCGCGGCTACTATCGCATCATGGGTCGCCTGAGCGTGGACATCATCAAAAGTGGTGGCTACAAGCTCAGCGCCCTCGAAATCGAGGCCGCGCTGCTCGAGCATCCCGCCATCGCCGAAGTCGCCGTCATCGGCCTGCCAGATGATACCTGGGGCGAGGCCGTAACAGCCGTGATTGTGTCGCAGGAAAACACCGCGCTCGATCTACCCACCCTGCGCGAATGGTGTAAGCAACGGCTCTCTGTTTACAAAATTCCGCAGCGCCTGCTTGCCGTGAACGAACTCCCGCGGAATGCGATGGGCAAAGTCACGAAACCTGCATTAAAAGCCTTGTTTTGATCATGCGCTTCGCCTCTCTCGGCCTCTCTATTCTCGCTACGGCAGCGATGCACGCCGCAGACATCCCACCACTGCCGAAGCAGGCCAAGCTAGCGCTTGTTGAAGACTGGTCGTCTGGTAAGGTTGATCCCACGCGCTGGTACGCGCTGCGAAAGCAGTGAGGAGCGGGGAATCACGGCGTCGTGCCGGAGAATGTGAGCGTGGTGAAGGATGGCGTCCAGTTTGTTCTGCAATGCGAAGCGCATGGCGATGACTACGACTTCCCGGAATACGGCAAGGCGGGCCGCTTCACCACGCCGATGTTCAACACCTTCCTCAACAAGCAGCACGACAGCCTCACCTACGATGTGCATGGCGCGGCCGACGGTCGTTGGCACGCCTACACCACCGAATGGCGCACGGAACTGGTGCCGATTGAAGGCGTGACTGATGCGCAAGTGGGCGAGGCGGAGGGATTCCACTGGGTAGAGGACAAGGCAGTGCCGTATGCGCGCCACTGGGGCAATCCGCTGAAACAGCTCGGACCCAATCGCTACGCCGTGTGCTCCGGCAAAATTACGCAGCATTGGGTGGATGGAAAATTCATCGGCGAGAACACGAAATTCGTCCCCAGCATGACCGGACAGCTCAATCTCGGCATGTGGCTGCCCGAATGGGCCGGTTCTGCCGCATGGAAGACGGCGGTCATTCGTTTTGGCACCATCAAAGTCTGGCAATACGACGACCCCGGTGATGTCAAAGGCGTGCTCACCGAGGATATCACCAACAACTTCGATGCGGCGGGCAAGGCAGTGAAATGAGCTGCGGCTGGCGGGTTGATTTTCGCGCACGCATCCTTATTGCATCATCCCATGTCCGCCTTTTCCGATCCCTTCCAAGAAGCCCGCCAATCCACTGGCGTGATGCAGTGCCCGTTTCATGGGGAAAATATCACCATGATCCTACGCCATGAAGACGTGCGCAAAGCAGCGAAGGATTGGCAGACCTTCAGCTCCGATGCGCCCTTCCGTGTGCCCATTCCGTCTGAGGAAGATGTGCGCTCAATGCGCCAGCTCCCCATCGAGACGAACCCGCCGGAGCATGGCGATTACCGTGAGATCGTGGAGCCATTCTTCCAGCGCGCCAAAGACCCCGCGATGATCGCACAGGTGGAGGCGCTGATAGATGGCATGCTATCGCAGGCGCTGAATCGCGAAAGCATCGAGATGGTGCATGAGTTCGCCCTGCCCATCCAATCGCGCGCGCTGACGCATTTGCTGAATGTTCCTGCCTCCGAAGGCGAAACGTGGATCGGCTGGGGCATCCATGTTTTCAAAGTCACCGGCGGCGAGTTCAAGAAAGGCAATGTGCTGGAAGACTACCTGAACGCGCAGTTCGACCACGCCGAAGCCAGCCCCGGCGAGGATTTTTTCAGCGCATTGACGCAGGCCAATTATCACGGCCGCAAGCTTACTCGTGAGGAATGCATGGGCTTTGCCAATCTCGCCTTTGCCGGTGGTCGTGACACAATCATCCACACCATTTCATGCGCACTTGGTTATCTCGCCGAGCATCCCGAAGCACTGGAGTTTCTGCGTGCCGATCCAAAGCGCATCACGCTTGCCAGCGAGGAGTTTTTCCGCGTCTT
>JBDNIB010000312.1:0-3076 GCA_041688535.1 Prosthecobacter sp. | reverse complement strand
CGGACGCAAATGCCTGGCCTAGCGAGCAGCCGAAGGTTGCCGAGACCTACACCGAGGATGTTTTCGGCTTCTTCAACGTGCCGCAGAAGTATGTGGAAACCGGCGTGCGCGGCGAACGCCACGTGCCCTTCCTCCTGCGTGCTGCCGCCAGCGTGACCTTCCCCAAAGGCAAGCACCGCCTTCTGCTGCGTGCGCGTGGTGCGACGAATCTCTACATCGACAACAAGACGATCCTCACCACGCCTTTTCCTCCCGCCGACTCGGACGGCCATCATCTCGTGGCCGATCAGAAGGGCTATCTCGACCTCGGACCCGACTTCCGCTTCGTGCCTCCCGGCAATCGTGAATCCTGGTGCGAATTCGAAGGCACGGGCAAACCACAATTCATCGTGCTCGAGACAATCGTGGGCAGCATCGTTGGCAAAAGCGTGCGCCGCCCCGAACTCGGTGAAACCGTCGTCGCCTGGTCGCCTCAGGGCAGCGAATCATGGAAGCTGATCACACCCGGCAAACGCGAGGTCGCCTACAACGACGCAGGCTGGGCCGCCTACGAGCAGGAACGCAATACGCACTACGACGCGATGAACGCGAAGAAGCGTGCCGAACTGCGTGCGCAGTCCGCGCCGTATTGGGCCAAGCGCCGTGCAGCCGCAGAAGCCTGGCTGGCGAAAAATCCACCCGCCGAACGTAGCATTGACCAGTTTATCGCCGCTCGCATCGAGAGCGTGAAATCACAGGACGCACACAAGGGCAGCATCGACTACTTCAAAGACATCCAGCCCATCCTCGAAGCCAAATGCACCGAGTGCCATCGCGGCTCGAAGGCCAAAGGCGGCCTGCATCTCGATTCGCTCGCCGACGCGATCAAAGGCGGTAAATCCGACGGTGCCGCTGTCGATCCCGGCAAGCCGGATCACAGTTCGATCATCGCACGCATCAGTTCCGACGATGCGGACGAGATCATGCCGCCCAAGGGCAAGCCGTTGACCAAGGATGAAGTGGCCCTGCTCACCACCTGGATCAAAGAAGGCGCTCACTGGCCTGAAATTCGCGCCGATCACCTCACGCTCACGCCGTTGACCGACGATTTGACCTTCCTGCGCCGCGTTTATCTCGACACCGTCGGCGTGCCGCCGTCGCTGGATGAAATCGCCATCTTCCAAAAGAACCCGGATCGAAAAGTCATCATCGACAAACTCCTCCAAGACCGACGCTGGGCCGACAACTGGATGGGCTACTGGCAGGACGTGCTGGCGGAGAATCCGAACATCCTCAATCCCACGCTGAACAACACCGGCCCCTTCCGCTGGTGGATCTACGAGTCCCTGCAGGACAACAAACCGATGGATTTCTTCGTCACCGAACTCCTGCGCATGAAAGGTAGTGAGCGTCTCGGCGGCCCCGCCGGTTTTGGCACCGCCTCGCAAAATGACGTGCCCATGGCCGCGAAGGGCACCATCGTCAGCACCGCCTTCCTCGGCGTCGAAATGAAGTGCGCACGCTGCCATGACTCACCCACGCACAAATGGCTGCAGGAAGACCTCTTCCAGCTCGCCGCCATGCTCAGCACGAAGGAAATCATGGTGCCCAAGACCAGCAGCGTGCCGATGGACAAGATCCACGCCGGCGGCCGCAAGCCGCTCATCCAGGTCACGCTCATACCCGGCACCAAAGTGCAGCCGAAGTGGCCCTTTGATGAGTTCAGCGATGAATCCGCCGCCAAACTCACCGAATACCCCGAAGACACCCGCGACGTGCTCGCCGCCATGATCACCGCGCCGCAGAATGAGCGCTTCGCGCAGGTCACCGCCAACCGTATTTGGGCACGCTTCATGGGTCGTGGCATCGTGGAACCCGTGGACGATTGGGAGAAAGGCAAACCCACCCATCCCGAGCTAATGCAGTGGCTCGGCCGCCAATTTGTGAGCGGCGGTTACGATGTGAAACACCTCGCCCGCCTCATCTTGAACAGCGCGGCCTACCAGCGCGCCACCGATCCCGAATTGAAGCAACCCAGCCCGCTTTACACCAGCCCCGCGCCGCGCCGTTTGCAGGCCGAGCAGGTCGTCGATTCCCTCTTCGCCGCCACCGGCAAGCCCTTCCACACCGAGGAAGTCTGCCTCGACATCGACAACCAGCGCGATCTCAAGAACGCCATCCATCTCGGCAAACCGCATCGCAGTTGGATGCTCACCAGCACCAGCAACGAACGCGACCGCCCCAGCCTCGCCCTGCCACGCATCCAGGCCGTCACCGACGTGCTCGGTGCCTTCGGCTGGCGCGGCATCCGCCAGGACCCGACCAGCAAACGCGACTCCGACCCGAACGTCCTCCAGCCCGCCACCCTCAGCAACGGCACCGTCGGCGTCTGGCTCACCCGCCTCAGCGACGACCACGGCATCACCGCCCTCGCGCTACAAAACGAATCTCTCGATCAATTCATCGACCAGCTCTTCCTCAAGCTCCTCACCCGCCACCCCACCAAGGAAGAGCACGATCTTTACACCAAACATCTGAGCGTCGGCTTCACCACCCGCCTCTCCAAGCTCCAGGCACCAAGCTCCATGCCTTCCACGCGTCAGCGTGAAAACTACGTCAGTTGGTCCAACCACCTCGACGGCGAAGCCACCAACGTCCGCATGGCCCAGGAAGCCGCCGCCCGCGCTGGTGATCCCCCCACCGAGAAACTCGACACTGCATGGCGCACCCGCATGGAAGACGTCCTCTGGGCCCTACTCAACGCCCCCGAATGGGCTTTTAGTCCTTGAGGCAGCGAACGGAGATGGATACGCTGGCCCCATGAGCACTCAAGCCTCTACCATCCTCGTTTTCTCGCGGAAGCACGCACCGTATCGCAGACGACGCTGACTGATTAGACCCTCCGTCAGCCCCCACGAAAGTGAGGAGCAGACGGAAGTGAAAGTCTCCTAAACTCAGCGTTTATAACACACCACCATGAAACGCCGCTCCTTCCTCTCCTCCGCCGCCGCATTTGGCGCGGCACCGTTGTTTGCCAACAACACACCCGTCCACATGCCGAAGGGCAAGGCGGAGCACTGCATCTTCATCTGGCTCG
>JBDNIB010000311.1:0-2224 GCA_041688535.1 Prosthecobacter sp. | reverse complement strand
GGGCGGAAGGTGGGATACACGCCCACCTCGAAACCGTTCGCCGCGCACTTTTGATGATGCGCTAGGTCATCGCAGGGATCGTCGGTGGTGCAGAGGGCCTTCACGTGCTGATCGCGCAGGATGTTGCGGGTGCTCATCTCCTTGCGATCCAGCAGCTCACAGGTTTTTTCCCAGATAGCGATGGCGGTCTTCTCGCTCAGCAGCTCGTCGATGCCGAAGTAGCGCTTCAGCTCCAGATGCGTCCAGTGGTAGAGCGGATTGCGCACGGTGTGGGGCACGGTGGTGGCCCAGGCCTTGAATTTCTCAAAGGGCGAGGCATCACCGGTGATGAACTTTTCCGGCACGCCGTTGCAGCGCATGGCACGCCATTTGTAGTGGTCGCCGGCCAGCCAGATCTCGAACAGGTTCTTGAAGACGCGGTCTTCCGCGATGTCCTGCGGCGGCAGGTGGTTGTGGTAATCGAGGATCGGCTCGTTCTTGGCAAAGCTGTGATAGAGATGGCGCGCGGACTTGGTGCTGAGCAGGAAATCGTCGTGAATAAAGGGCATGGGGCGTCTTTAAAGTTTCAGGTTTCAAAGTTCAATGGTTAATATGGGCCAATCTATGGTCGTCATTTCCCGTCACTGGACCGTGCTGTTCACCGCCCTGCTGCTGTGTTCTTGCGGCACGTTGCGGTTTTACCAGCAGGCGCTGGGCGGGCAGATGGAAATCTGGCGCAAATCACGGCCCAACGCCGCCGTGCTGGCCGATCCCGGCGTGAACGCGCATGTAAAGCAGCGCCTCCAGCTCATCGAGGAGCTGCGCGCCTTCGCCGCCAGCGAGCTGCATCTGCCGACCCGGAGTTTTGGCAAATACTGCGACCTGAACCGCCCCTACGTCGTCTGGGTGGTGTTCGCCGCACCGGAGTTTTCGGTCGAAGCAAAGAAGTGGTGGTACCCGCTGGTCGGCAACCTGAAGTACCGTGGTTTTTTCGATGAAAATGAGGCCAAACGGGAAGGGGATAAACTGCGCGAGCAGGGACTCGATGTCTTTGTCGGTGGGGTGGAGGCATTCTCCACCCTCGGTTATCTCAAAGACCCGGTGTTGAACACCTTCCTGCACCGCAGCGACACCGAGCTGGCCGAACTCGTCTTCCACGAGCTGACGCATGCCAAAGTGTTCATCCCCGGCGACACCGACTTCAACGAGGCCTTCGCCACCGCCAACGCCGAGGACGGCGTGCGCCGCTGGCTGCGCTCGAAGGGGGATCAGCCTGGCCTGCGCGACTTCGAGGCCGTGTTGAAGAAGAAGCGCGAGGTCATCGCTCTCCTGCTCAGCACGCGGGAGAGATTGAAAGCGGTGTATGCCTGCGACTACCGCAACGTGGAGACCGAGCGCCTCGCCAAACAAAGTGTATTTGAAGACATGCTGCGGCAGGCGGGGGGACAGCCGCCACAAACCAAGCTGCGCAGCCTGGACGGCCGCCCGGCCTGGAATAACGCGCGGCTCAACACCGTCGCCACCTACTACACGCTCGTCCCCGGCTTTGAGCGCCTGTTAAAGGATCATGGCGGCGATCTCGAAGTCTTCCATCGTGCCGTCGCGGCCATGCGGAAACAGAGTGTGGAGCAGCGCACGGAGGCGCTGTCATTGCCGTGACGGCTGGGGCTTCATGCTCCTCAATGTTGCAGATATTCTCCTTGGCCTAATCGGTGTCTTAATCTTTGTCTGAATCTCCGCCGTCATTTTCAGAGATTTGGACACGGATTAAGACACCAATTAGGAGAGTTGCACTCGATGCACGACATCATTGCGGCGGCACAACCTGCTGCCATAAGGCATCCTTGTGCCTCCGCGTTGCTGCGCGTCTTGAACGGATTAGCCCCAATGCCGTTAAGCAATGATGGTGACTTCATACATAGAGGGCGAGGTGGATGAAGTGGGCGAGATCATACGCGGCCACTTTTTGATGGGTTGACGCACTTTACGATCACAACTCATCGGTCTTCTCGGCGGCAGGGCACAGGCCGCGATCTGTTGTCGCATCCGGCGCACCAGTTCTTGTTGGGCAGCCTTGTCCATGAGTCCTTGCGCGGCGCTCAACACGATCCACAACGCCTGCATGTGCTCCAGGCAGATGCTCAGGCTGATGCGCACGGCTCCGGCTGCCTCCACTTCGCCGCCAACTTCGGCCGCTACGGCCAGCCGCTCCTGCGCGACCAGCGCACAGGCCATAAGCAGCGCG
>JBDNIB010000310.1:0-6466 GCA_041688535.1 Prosthecobacter sp. | reverse complement strand
GTTCGGGGCGTGTTTCGCCGTGCAGGATGGACGCTAGGCTGTGGCCTTCGAGCGACTGCGTTTTTTCGCCGTGGATTTCAGCGAGCGGTTTGGCACCGGCGACTTCGAGGCAAGTGGGCAGCACGTCGATGATGTGGCCCATTTGATTCGTCTTCGTGCCAGCCTTCACCTGACCGGGCCAGCGCACAATGAGCGGCGTGCTGATGCCGCCTTCATTCACCCAGCTCTTGTAGCGGCGGAATGGAGCGTTCTGCGCCCATCCCCATGATGGACCGACGGCGGTGTAAGTGCTCACGATGCCGGGCTGCTGCGTATCATCGCGACCACCGGGTTCCTCGGTGCAGCCACCGTTGTCGGAGAGGAACATGACGATGGTGTTGTCAGCGATGCCGAGTTCATCGAGCGTCTTCAATAGGCGACCAATGTTCTGATCCATGCGGTCCACCATCGCGGCGTAGGTGGCCATGCGTTCATCTTCCCAGTCCTGATTCGCACCATCCCATGCGTAGGCTTTGGAATCGGTGCCGGAGAGTGCGGGCATGTTGTCCCACAGACCTATCGCCTTCTGCCGTGCGTAACGAGCCTCGCGCATCGCCTCCCAACCGGCTTTGTATTTGCCGCGATACTTCGCGATGTCCTCCGCAGGCGCATGCAGCGGATAATGTGGGCAGGTAAACGCGAGATGGAGGAAGAACGGCTTCGCTTCGCTGGTGAAGCGTTTGATCGTCTGGATCGCATGATCGGTGAAGGCATCCGTCGAATAGTAGCCGGGCGGAAACTCCGTGATTAACTCGTCATTCTGACCAAAGACGCGCACCTTACCGCCTTTCGAAGCTGGATCGGGCCTTGCGGGGTTGAAGAAATTGCAGCAGCCGTCCATGAGGCCGTAGAAGTCGTCAAAGCCGCGATCAAACGGCCGCTGCGGTGCCTTGCTGCCGAGATGCCACTTCCCGCACAACGCGGTGCGATAACCCACCGCCCGCATCTGCTCGCCCACCGTCGCAATGCTCATGGGAATGCTGCCGCCCCCGCCACGCGGATACATGCCGGAGAGCAGCGACGCGCGCGTCGTGGTGCATTTGGCGTTGTTGTAAAATTGCGTGAAGCGCAGCCCCTCGTCCGCGAGCTTCTGCAAATTCGGCGTGTGAATCTCGCCACCATACGGGCTGATGCAGGAGAAGCCCATGTCATCCGCCATCATGAGGATGATGTTTGGCTGCTTTGCAGCCAATGACGAATGCAGAATAAGAAATGACGAAAGCGAGACCAGAAGCGTTTTCATGATGGTCGTGTTAACGAAGGCATCATGAAGGTCTGATCATCTTTTGGAGCGGATTGTTGCCGTGCTTTCGTCGCCGCTTCACTTTCCTTCGTTTTTTCACGAGCACCCACCTGCTGCTTCCGGGCGGATCAGACGTGTGGGAAGAATTCGGCGGCATTCACGTTTAGTGCCGGATGGAGATTGTAGCGTCCATGATTCGTGGTGGTGTTGGTTTTGCCATCGTCAGCACAGCGGCGTTTGCGGTCTGGGCGCTGGGCGCGGGCTGGTTTGCGCACCTCGGTGGTGAACTGGGCATGTATGCTGGCTGCTGCGTGGTGTTCGTCCTGCTCTCAGGCGTGATTCTGCGCCCCATGCTGCGATGGCCTGGCACTCCACAGCGTTTTTATGGATTCTTTCTCACTGCCTTTCTCGCTTATGCGATCATGTGGTGCGTAGGCTGGTTTTGGCTGGGCATGGGCCTGGGTGAATGGCTGGGAGCTCTGGCCGGCTGCACAGCCTTCACCACGGTGATGGCCGCGACACTGGGAGGCTGGCGAGTACTGGTGCCGGCGGCGTTGGCGATGTTTGCCTTGCATTCCGCCGGCTATTTTGCGGGCGCACACGTTTGCTATGCTTCGCTGCACTCGGTGGGGAGCGAGCTGGCATGGGGCACGCTTTACGGCCTCGGGTTCGGAGCGGGCATCGGGTTTGCCTTCGCAATGATGCAACCATCATGGAACTCCCCGCGCTCCTGACACACGCCACAGCTGGCGTGGCCTTTCTCGGTTACGTCATCGCGCTGACGCTGCGGCTCACAGTGAACCGCCCGCGCATGAATGCCGGCCGCAGTTGGTGGACGGCGGGCTGCCTGATGCTGTTCGTGCATGTGGCCTGCGCGTTTCAATTCGTGCATCACTGGAGCCACCGCACGGCGTACGAAGCCACCGCGCGACAGACTGCGGCGGTCACCGGCTTTGACTCGGGCAGCGGCGTGTATGTGAACTACGCGGTGATGGCAGCGTGGTTGTGCGATGTCCTTTGGTGGTGGCTGGCACCCTCGCGTCACGAGTCACGCGGTCGCACGGCAGAGTGGCTGCTGCAGGGCTTTCTGGCCTTCGTCTGGTTCAACGCCATAGTCGTGTTTGGTCACGGTGCGACGAGGTGGCTGGGATCGACCGCATGGCTGCTGCTGGTCGTCCTGTGGCTGCGTCGACGCAGAGATCAATCCTCCTTGGCTTCGCCCTTCTCATAGGTCTGCGGCAGGGTGGCGGTCCAGGCGGCGAGCTGATGGGTGAGCTTCTTGAGCACCTGGGGCTGCTTCTCTGCCAAGTTCGTGGCTTCGCCAGGATCGGCGGCGAGATCGTAGAGCGTGACCTCGCCGTTGCGTCGATTTGAGCCATGAAGCTTCCAGTTTTCTGCGAGCATGGTGGGATCGCTTTTTTCAGCGTTCGTCTTCCAAAACAGCGGCTTCGCGCGCACCTGCACGCCGCCGAGCAGTGCTTTCGACGCATCTTCGCCATCGAAGTCCGCCGCGTCGATCGGAATGCCGACGATAGCGCAAAGCGAAGGCAGCCAGTCCGCGCTGCTGATGAGCGACTGCTCGTCCACGCGGCCTGCGGGCACTTTCGCAGGCCAGCGGGCGATGAACGGCACGCACACGCCGCCTTCGAGGTCGGTGTGCTTACCGCCACGGAAGTTCGGCCCCGCGTAACCCATTGCGTTGAGACGGATCGCATCAATGTCGCTGCCTGCGTGCGCTTTGATCTTCTTGTTCGGCTTGGCGGGTTCGTCCTCCGTGTCGCGCAACGGAGCCGCGCCTTGATCGCTGGAGAAAACGACGAGCGTGTTCTCACGCAGGCCGAGTTCATCGAGTTTCACCAGCAGGCGGCCGATCTCATCGTCCATCGACTTCACGTCGGCCAAAAACGCCCGCAAATGCGCCACGGGATCGCCGCCGAGCTTTTTGCAGGTCTCGAATTTTCCCCGCATCGCGGGGGTGAACTTCGATTCGTCCAGTTCCAGCGTCCCAAACGCGTCCAGCACGGCCTGCGAAGGATCCACCGGGTGATGCGAGATGTGATCCCAGATGTTCACATAAAACGGCCCGCCCTTGTGCTGCTCGATGAACTCGATCGCCTGGTCATACATCGGCGCATCACTTCCACGCGTGCCCTCGGGCTGTTTCCGCTTGCCACCTTCCTCCGCGCCGATCACGTCGATACCATAGGTTCCTGGTTCGGTCACAGGCCCGATGTGTCATTTGCCGAAGTGACCGGTGCGTAACCGTGCTTCTTCAGCAGCTCGGTGATGGTGACGCGATTGCCAAAGCCAAAGCTGGCCGGGTATTTTTCAAATGTTGCCGGAAACTTCCCCGTCATCAGCCCCGTGCGAGCGGGACAGCAGGTGACGCCGGTGGCGTGAAGTTTCGTGAAGCACGTGCCATCGGCAGCGAGCTTATCAAGATTCGGCGTCTTCGCATACGGATGCCCGTAGCAGCGCAGATCCCCCCAACCGAGGTCGTCGGTAAGAATGAAAATGACATTCGGCTGCGCCGCAAATGACGAATGCGGAATGACAAATGACGAAAACAGAATCGCGAGCAATTTTTTCATAGCGTGGTGCCGCAAAAACGATTCAGACCTGCGAATCGTGCAGCTTTATTGTTTTGGCAGCCCCTTGAGCCATTCCAGCAGGAGTTCCGGCCATTTCGCGGGCGGGAAGCCGTTTTTCACGCGCTGCGGGATGAGATTGCCGACGCCGTGGGCCCCTTCGTCGAAGATGTCCATGCGCACCGGCACGCCGAGCTTCTCCAGATCGGCCTTGATGGCTTTCGGCAGCTCAATCGGCGCTCCGCCAGTGATACCGTCGTTGGTGGCGTGGACGAGAAACACGGGCGGCGTGTTCTTTGGGAAGACAAAGGGCGATTCCTTCTGCCGCCAGTGTCAGGTGGCGAGACCGGCGGCGAAATCAGGGCGGCTGCTCTCGCGTTCGATGGAATCAGGCGACTGCGCATCGCCTGTATCGAAATTGGCGGCGAGGTTCATCGAGAGATTCGCCCCTGCCGAGTAACCAGCGATGCCGATCTGCTGCGGATGGATGCCCCACTCACTCGCGCGATGCCGCACCGTGCGCACAGCGCGTTTGGCATCGAGCAAGGCCAGCGCCTAAATGCCGACGTTGTCGAGCTTGTGCGGTGGACGCAGGCGGTATTTCAGGCCGATGATGGCCACGCCCTTCGCATTGAAGGCCTCGGCGGCGTATTCGACGTGCGTTTTCCAATCCAGCGCGCCGTAACCACCACCCGCGCAGACAATGATCGCCATGCCGGTGCGCTGGTTCGCCGGTGGCAGGAAGAGCGTGATGGCAGGCACGGTAACGTTGCGGATCGTGCCGCGCTCTTCTTTGACCTCCGCAGGCGCGTTTTCGAAGAACTGCGGCGGCTGGTCCGGCCAGAGCGGAATGGTTTGCCCGAGCAGCGGGGAGGTGAGACAAAAGAGGAGACAAAGGGAACGCATAGCTGGAATAAACGAGATGCTGCGCCTTCTTATCGCCATGAAACGCCTGCTATCTTCCCTGGCCGTCATGCTCCTGCCTCTGTCCTGCTCCGCCAACTCGATCCACCAGCCGGAGGAGGCGGGCAAGGTGGCGTGGGGCCGTGATCTGGAGGCGGCGCTGGCGGCGAGCAAACAATCCGGCAAGCCGGTGTTCGCGCTGTTTCAGGAGATCCCCGGCTGCGCGGGCTGCAAGCAATTCGGGCGCGATGTGATGTCGAATTCGCTGCTGGTAGAGGCCATTGAGACGGAGTTCACGCCGCTGCTGATCCGCAACAACAAATCCGGCAAGGACGCGGAGGTGATGCAGCGTTTTGGCGAACCGGCATGGAATTTTCAAGTTGTGCGTTTCCTCGACGCGAGCGCGAAGGACATCATTCAGCGCAAGGACCAGGTGTGGGACACCGGCGGCATCGCGGCACGCATGATTGCCACGCTGATCGCCGCGAAGCGCCCCGTTCCCGCGTATTTGAAGCTGCTAGCCGCTGAGCACTCGCCACGGCTGAAGCAGGCCGTGTTCTCGATGTTCTGCTTCTGGACCGGCGAGATGGCGCTGGGACAAATCGACGGCGTGATCACCACCGAGGCTGGTTTCATGGGCGGGCGCGAGGTGACGCTGGTGAAATATGATCCGCAGGTGATCACACTGCCGAAGCTGATCGCCACCGCTGAGAAAGTGGAGTGCGCAAACGCCGTGCATGTGCCTGCGGCGGATCTGGCGGACGCCAAGGCCACTCGATTGAATGTGGGTGCCATCTCAGGTTATCGTGCGGCACCGATGAGCGATCAGAAAAAGCAGCTTCAAGGCACGGTGGCGACAAAGCTGCCACTCTCGTCTGCCCAGGCCACCAAGGTGAACGCGTGGATTCGCAGCGATGTCAAAACCGCCGCCATGTTCCTGACACCGTCACAACTGGCGCGATTGCGCTGAGTCTTTTCCTGCCGCACTCTCTCTCTCACATTTCCCATGAAACCACTGACCATCCTCATCATCGGTCTCGCGCTCGCAGGCCACGCCGCCGCCGCAGACACGCTCGAATCCCAACTCATGGAACGCCAAAAGGCATTCGGGGTGAAATCGGACCCCGACACGAAGAAAGCCTACGCGGCAGGCATTCAGGCCGTCGCAGATTCCGGCATTCTGAAGAAGGCCGTGCAGGTTGGTCAGAAGGCACCGGGCTTCACGCTCAAGAACGCCAAGGGCGAGTCCGTGCAGCTCTCCGCTCTACTCAAAAATGGCCCGGTCGTGCTCACCTGGTATCGCGGAGGCTGGTGCCCGTATTGCAATCTCACGCTCGCTGCGCTGCAACAGGCGCTGCCGGACATTCAGGCCGCTGGTGCGCAGCTCGTCGCCCTCACGCCCGAGCTGCCGGACAAGTCCTTGACCACCATCGAGAAGAACGGGCTGAAGTTTGAGGTGCTCACCGATTTGAATCACGCGGTGGCAAAACAATACAACGTCGCCTTCGAACTCACGCCCGACGTGGCGGCGCGCTACAAGCAGCACTTCAACCTTCCGGGTAGAGCCGTCCGTTGCCAGACGGCTCCCCCACAGACCCGTACGAGCCCAATTAAGGCATACGGTTCCTCAGATCAGGACTTCGCGTTATAGATGGAATGCACGACCCTGGGCGGTGGCAGTGGTAAATGCTCG
>JBDNIB010000309.1:0-2590 GCA_041688535.1 Prosthecobacter sp. | reverse complement strand
TCGCCGAGGTTTTGAAACACTTGCGCACCGAAGATTTCACGGGAGCCTACAAAGAACACTTCGAGATCACATCCGAGGTCTCCACACGCGATCAGACTGGCTTTGAAAAGACTTTCTCCGGTCTGATGAAGATCCTCTTCCCAGACGGCAAATGCAGTCCCGAGGAGATTGAGGAATTGCTGGCTTTCTCCATGGAATCTCGTCGGCGTGTGCGTGAACACATCCTGCGCATCGACGACACCTTTAAGCGGCACGACTTCATCTACAAACCTCTCGACGGCGGTCTGCCAGTGACCGTGCTGACACCGGAAGAAATTCAGTATCCAACCTTTGCCGGACCGCGCATACAACCTGCCGCAGATAGTGAAAGTGTTCCAAGCGCCCATGAAGACATTCCGCCTGCGAATGAACCGGCTCCTGCAACGCCCATGACCACTGCCGCCGATGAGCCGCAGCCGGGACATGTGGTGATTCCCGAGAACACCAAGGGATGGAGCTACCGTCGCTTGTTCGCCAAACATCTCAGCGGTGCTCGCTCCATCACCATCTGTGATCCGTATGTCCGAATGTTCTTCCAAGCCCGGAACCTCATGGAGTTTCTGCAAATGGTCCATGATCTGGTGCCAGAAGGCGATGAAGTGGCGGTGCATCTCAAGACACAATCGGACATGGATTCCTGCGTGAAACAGGAGGAAAACCTAAATCATCTCGTCGATTCCTTCACAGGTTCGCGGGTTACTTTCAGCTGGGAGTTTGATCATAGCCCCAATTTCCACGCCCGCAACATCACTACTGACACTGGCTGGAAAGTCACCATCGACCGGGGCATGGACATTTTTCAACGGTATGAGACAGGCCCATTCTCACTCGCCCAAGCGATGCAGGAAGCTAGGTTGACTCGAGGGGCAGAGATCACTTATCTCAGAATTTGAAGATGTCCGCAGGTTTGAGGTTCATTACTTCACCCATGTCCATCCAGTCCCTCTTCATTGAAGTCATCCACTGCACTTCCTTACAACCCGCCAATCCCCATGAGAAGACAATGTGGCACTGTGGTTTACTCCCCGAGCGATCTGGTTCGCTATTTCACGTCACCGTTTGCGTCGTGGATGGATCGTTTCCATCTGGAAAATCCCGGCGTGTCTGTTCCTGACGAGGAGACAGAAGATCAACGATTGATTGCGGAGACGGGCAACCAGCATGAACTCAATGTCTTGACCGAACTGAGGGCTTCAGATTCTGGGTTGCGCGAGATTGAGAAGAATGATTTTGCCAGTGCCCTTGCAGATACCATTGCCGCCAGCCATTCGAAGGCTTCCATTGTTTTTCAGGCGGCTTTGGAACATGACGGTTTTGCGGGTTACGCTGACTTTCTCATGCTGGGTGCTGATGGGCAGTATCAAGTCTGGGACACCAAGCTGGCGCGTTCGCCCAAGCCCTACTATGCCATCCAGTTGTGCTGCTACTCGGAGATGCTGGCGGCGGCGGCGGGAAAAGATGCCAGTCATTATGATGGGTCCTACGGGATTTCTGGCGGGGCTAAATGGTTCGCATTGGCGAGAGCCGACGCGGCGGCAGGGCTGGACGCTGCCGCGTTGGCGCTGCCGCTGGCAGGTTTCGGGGCGGCGGGGAGACGCGCAGCCACTCAGACCGCCAAAAGCGGGGGAAAGGCCTGCATGCCCAGTGTTTCCTGGGCTGCGGGTCGGGTGTGGCTGCCTTTTGGAAAGGCACGGGTGTCTTGTCCCTCTATCGCGGTCCCCCGGTGGGGTCGGGCCTTGGGGCGGTGAAATCCGGGAAAAGCTGCCAAGCGTGATGGCTTCTGGCCGATGAAAGTTCATTTGCTGCTGCAGTTTCATCGACGTCGGTGGCGGTTCCGTGGTGGAATGCGCGGATGAATTTCCCGCCGATTTTCTGCCTCAGCCTGCCTGTAGTGCCGGTTTTTGGGCAAATTATGCCTCAAAAAACGATTCTGGGGCGTGAGTGCTCATTCCGACGTACGTCGGATTCATTGTACACGGGTAGTACATCGTTCCGACGTTCGTCGGAATGGTTCCAGCGTTTGTCGGATTCGTTCCGACGTTTGTCGGAATGGTTCCAGCGTTTGTCGGAATCGGGTACCCCGGGTGCTAAGTCGTTCCGGCGTTTGTCGGGATGGTTCCGACGTTCGTCGGAATGGTTCTCTCCTTCCCCGGATTCGTTCCGACGTTCGTCGGAATGGTTCCGACGTTTGTCAGATCGAATCCTACATCTGTGGGATTCATGTACCCCCTTGCTGGGATCATTCCGACAAACGTCGGAATCATCTCTCCCGTCCCCAGAACGGTGCTGCGGCGGGAGCGGGCGACCCTTTCCCAGCCATGCCCCGGCCTGCGGCGGTGATGCGGAAGCTATCGCGCAAGCGTCTTGGAGTGCGGCGGCAGAGAGGCAAGGAGCAAGCCTTGCCTCAGCGACACCGCTTTGTGCGGCTGACCGCTGTGATGAGGCCGAAGAGCGCTCTTCAGCTCGCGAAAGCGGTGTGGCGCTGCGCTTCCCACCGCAGTCCAAGACGCTTCGTGGAGTTCGTTCACCCCTTTGGTCCGCCTGGATCACG
>JBDNIB010000308.1:0-2400 GCA_041688535.1 Prosthecobacter sp. | reverse complement strand
GGCCAGCGAGGTGCCCGATCTGGCCGAGGCGCGCGTCAAGTTCAGCGATGGCCGAACCGCCGGTCTGCGGGAAATCCGCCGTGAGACACGCTTTGACCTCGTGCTGGCACAGGCTGTTGGCATCACCGGCTTGCGCGCAGTTTCCTTCGGCGCCGCGCGGCCGCTCACCATGGGGCAGTGGCTCTGTAGCGTGGCGGATGCGGGCAAAGAACCGCGCATCGGCACGGTCAGCGCCAAAATCCGCCGCATACCCGGCACCGGTGCCGCTCTGGGCATCCGCATGGATGAAAAATCACCCAAAGGCGGCAGCGGCGTGCGCATCATCGGCATCGCCAGCGAGAGTCCCGCTGAAATCGCCGGCCTGCACGAGAACGACGTGATCATCACCATTGCTGGCGCGAAAGTGGGCGCGTTTCGTGAGGTACATGAGCTGGTCAACAAACGCCAACCCGGCGAGATCATCGAGGTGCGCTATCTACGCCAGGACAAGGAGGACACCTGCCGCGTGCGCCTCGCCAGCCGCACCAAGGTGCTGCAAAACTGGGAGGGCGAGGACTTCGCCAACGGCGGCATCTCCCTGCGCACCGACAACTTCCCCGAAGTCCTCCAGCACGACATCCCGCTCCTCCCCACCGACATGGGTAGCCCCGTCGCCACGCTCGAAGGCAAGGTCGTCGGCATCAACATCGCCCGCGTGGATCGCGTGACGACGTTCGCTCTGCCCGTCGAAGCGTTCTGGACCGAGGCCCAGCAGTGGATTCAAGCCGACCGCCATCCGCCGAAGGCGGTGCTGGCAGAATAAAGTCGTGCAAGCC
This sequence comes from Prosthecobacter sp., assembly GCA_041688535.1. Taxonomy (GTDB): domain Bacteria; phylum Verrucomicrobiota; class Verrucomicrobiia; order Verrucomicrobiales; family Verrucomicrobiaceae; genus Prosthecobacter. Next base: position 1,585 of record JBDNIB010000308.1, on the reverse strand, counting down.
TCCGGCTTGCGTGCAATTTCGGCTCCTGCTGCAAGCGGGACGCTTGCCCTACACCTATGCGCTACCAGCCACTCCCCGCCGAACTGTTTGTCTCCAATCGCCAGCATCTCTACGCGAAGCTGCCGCTGCGTTCGGTCGTCATCGTGCATGCCAATGATGTGCTGCCGACGAATGCGGACGGCTCACTGTCCTACATCACCAACAGCGATCAGTTTTATCTCAGCGGCATTGATCAGGAGGAGACGATCCTCGTTCTCTTCCCTGATGCCGCGGATCCGAAGCAGCGGGAGATGCTCTTCGTGCGCGAGACGAACGAACAGATCGCCGTGTGGGAGGGCGAAAAGCTCACCAAGGAGCAGGCCAGGGAACGCAGCGGCATCCAGCGCGTGCATTGGCTGGAGGAATTTGAGGTGCAGTTCCGCGCCGTCATGTGCCAAGCGGACCATGTTTATCTGAACTCGAACGAGCACCCGCGCGCGACGCTGCCCACGGAAACGCGCGAGATGCGCTTCACCCAGCGCTGCCAGCGCGAGTATCCGCTGCACGACTTCCGCCGCCTCGCCCAGCTCATGCACGAGCTGCGTTCCATCAAAAGCCCGCACGAAATCACCGCGCTCAACGAGGCCATTCGCATCACGGACGATGGCTTCCAACGCCTGCTCAAGTTCGTGCAGCCCGGCGTGCAGGAGTTTGAAATCGAGGCCGAGCTATCGCACGAGTTCATCCGCCAGCGTGCGCGTGGTTTCGCCTACACACCGATCATCGCCAGCGGCGCAAACGCCTGCGTGCTGCATTACATCACCAACCACTGCCAGTGCCAGGATGGCGAAATGCTGCTGCTCGACGTGGCCGCGAACTACGGCAACTACAACGCCGACCTCACCCGCACGATTCCCGTGAACGGCAAGTTCACGCCACGCCAGCGCCAGGTCTATGACGCCGTGCTGCGTGTCTTCAAACAGTGCTGCGAGATGCTGCGCCCCGGCGTTATCATCCGCGAATATCAGGAGCAGGTCGGTCTGCTCATGCAGGAAGAACTCCTCGGCCTTGGCCTCATCACGCAGGAGGACATCGACAAACAAGACCCCGACAGGCCCGCGTATAAAAAATACTTCCCGCACGGCACCTCGCATCCGCTCGGCATCGACGTGCATGACGTCGGCCACATGTGGCAGCCCGTGCAGCCCGGCATGGTCTTCACCGTCGAACCCGGCATCTACATCCGTGAGGAAAAACTCGGCATCCGTCTCGAAAACAACATCTTCATCGGCGAAACCGAAAACATCGACCTCATGGCGCATATTCCGATTGAGGCGGATGAGATCGAGGCGCTGATGAAACGCTGACATGTCCTTGCCACGCTTTCATCTGACCGCCCCCGAGTGGCATGAGCCGCATCTCACACTCACAGGCGATGAAGCGCAGCATTGCAGCCGCGTGATGCGCAAACAACCCGGCGACACCATCGAAATCTTCGACGGCGCAGGGCGTGTGGCCGTCTGCGAGATCACGCAGGTCTCCAAAGCGGAAGTGCAGGCCAAGATCGCCTCCGAAACACGCACTGAACCGTTTCAGACCGCGATCC
>JBDNIB010000307.1:0-1954 GCA_041688535.1 Prosthecobacter sp. | reverse complement strand
GAAGTCTGGATCGCCGAAGACCCCGACCACATGATCCACTTCAACGGCGAGCGGTTCCTGGGTCCGTATCCAGATGTGATGCCGACAATATCACCCGACTCTGCTGCCAAATGAAATCCCGCCCTCGGTCCTGCACCAATCTTTACCAATAACTTTTCGAGAAATGAAAGCCACCGAAGCCAAGCTCCTCGACTTCCTCAAGAAGTCTCCGCAGTTCGTCATCCCGATCTATCAGCGCACCTATTCGTGGACCGAGAAAGAGTGCCGCCAGTTGTGGGACGACGTCGTGCGCTGTGGCAGTAACGAAAAGATCGCCGTTCACTTCGTTGGCTCCATTGTTTATATCGAAAGCGGGCTGTCGCAGGTCACCCATCAGGCACCCTTGTTGGTCATCGACGGCCAACAACGCCTGACCACCGTGACGCTGATGCTGGCAGCATTGGCCCAAGCGGTGGCGGAGGGCGAGCCGTTCGATGGATTCTCGCAGCGCAAGATCCGAAACTATTTCTTACTGAACCCGGAAGAGTCAGGCGACCGCCATTTCAAACTGTTGCTGTCGCAGACCGACAAAGCCTCACTCACCGCCATTGTAGGAAGCACCGAGCCACCCAAGGAACAATCGCTGCGCGTGACTTCAAACCATGCGTTGTTTAAGCGATGGATCACGGAATCCAAGGGCGACCTCGCCTCGCTGTGCAAAGGGCTTGCCAAGCTGGTGGTGGTGGACATCGCGTTGAATCGTGATCAGGACAATCCGCAGTTAATCTTCGAGAGCATGAACTCAACGGGCAAGGAGCTGAGTCAGGCCGATCTGATCCGTAATTTCATCCTGATGGGGCTGGAGCCGAAGTTACAGACGCGGCTATACGAGCAGTTCTGGCGGCCGATGGAGGTGGATTTTGGGCAGGAAGCCTACGGCACGCATTTCGACGGGTTTATGCGGCATTACCTCACGGTGAAGTCTGGCGAGATTCCTAACATCAACGCCGTCTATGATGCCTTCAAAGACCATGCGCGACTGTCAAAGGATAGCGAGGTGGACGAGAACACCCACGTTGAGACACTGGTCCGCGACATCCGCGACTACGCCCGCCACTTCTGCGCGATGGCGCTGGGGACCGAGAGTGAGCCGGACTTGAAACGCGCTTTTCACGACCTGCGCGAGCTAAAGGTGGACGTGGCGTATCCGTTCTTGCTGGAACTGTATCACGACTACGCGGCGGGGCATCTCCCCAAGGAGGATTTTGGGCGGGCGGTAAGGATGGTAGAGTCCTACGTGTTCCGGCGTGCTATCTGCGCAATCCCGACGAACTCGATGAACAAGACCTTCGCGACCTTCACCAAGGCGCTGAAGAAGGATCGCTATCTGGAAAGCATCGAAGCGCAGTTCCTCCTGTTGCCGTCGTATCGCCGGTTTCCCAAAGACGAGGAATTTCACCGCGACCTTCAGACGCGCGACCTCTACAACTTTCGCAGCCGGAGCTACTGGCTACGCCGCTTTGAAAACCACGGACGCAAGGAGCATGTGCCGGTGGATGAATACACCATCGAGCACATCCTGCCGCAGAATGACCAACTCAGTCCAGCCTGGCGCACTGCGCTCGGCGACGATTGGCAACGCGTGCAAGAAACCTACCTGCACACCTTGGGCAATCTGACGCTGACCGGCTACAACTCGGAATACAGCGACCGTCCATTCACCGATAAGCGTGACATGGAAGGTGGCTTCAAACAAAGCCCTCTGAAACTCAATGACGGCTTAGGCCAGCTTGAGACATGGAATGAACCGGCAATTCAGGCACGCGCCGGCAAACTGGCTGCCCTTGCGGTTCAAGTATGGGCGGCGCCGCAACTCGATCCTGCTGTGCTGGCCGCCTACCACCCGAAGCACGATGCAACGGCGACCTACACGCTGGAGGATCACCCCAATCTTTTGTCGGCCGGTCTTCGCCCG
>JBDNIB010000306.1:0-4464 GCA_041688535.1 Prosthecobacter sp. | reverse complement strand
TGTGGGAGTGAATTTCACGCTGATTGATGTGGCAGCCTTTCGGCTCTAGCACGTACTCGATGGGATCTTCGAGCGTGATGATGTGATCCTCACGCTCCTGATTGATGGAATCCACCAAGGCGGCGAGCGTAGTGGACTTGCCGCACCCCACGGGGCCGGTGACGAGGATGAGGCCGTTTTGGAAACGGGTGAGCGTCTTCACCGTATCAGGCAGGCCGAGATCCTCGACGGATTTGATCTGCGTTTTGATGACGCGGAACACCATGTCGATGCCAAGACGCTGCTGCACCACCGAAGAACGGAAGCGACCGTAGCCGGGTGAGTAGGCAAAATCGACATCACCGCGTGCTTCGAGCTGCTTGGTCTGGGCCTCGCCGAGGAAGCCATAGGCCAAGCGTCGTGCGTCTTCAGCAGACAGCTCGGCGGCATTGTTCCAGATAGGCTGTAGATTGCCGTAACGCCGCCAAGTCGGCTGAGCGCCCGTAGCTAAGTGAAGGTCGGACGCGTCATACTCCATGCAGAAGCGCAGGTAGTCGTCCACTGAGCTTAAAACAGGCAGGAGATCTTGAGGAGGTGGGTTAGAATCGGACATGAAAGGTGATGAAGCTAGACTGTTCCAGTCCTTGGCTCGTTCGGAGAAATTTTCTGACGCATGTAAGACTCAACCATCTGTGCACCGTAATTCAGCGCGGACTTGCGTCCAAACGCGACCAGCGTACTGAGCAGCAATGCGATCCAGCCGCGATTTTTAGCGCCAGCGATAAAGTTGTCACGCTTGTTGGCGGGAACAGTGGCAGGCCAGACAAGTTTCATCAAGCCCAGCCCCGCCACGACGGCACCGCCGATCCAGAGTACCCGGTGTTTTTCAATACTCCGAGCTATCACCGCACGCGGACTCCATTCCTCCGCAGCTAGCGTGGCATGATGAGCAAGGGACGCGCGAGCATCCTCCAGATCACGCAAAGCTTCCTGCTTCGGCGTCAGTTGTTTTTGTTGTTGGCGAGCCATTCGCGATCAAAGCGGAATTGGTTAAAAGTTTCCTCAAAAAACTGCAATCCGCGCAGTTTCGATTTCAAAACTGCAAGGAGCAGCAGACCGATGAATAGATGAATTCCCGCTCCTGTCAGAGCCACGTACGTCCAGCTCCAGCCGTTGGATTCAGCAATGAGCCACACCAATGCTGGCGTGGCGAGCATCCAGCCAATTATAAATGCCGCTAGCGAGAGCATGAACATGCCGGTCATCCCAGACAGCCGGGTGCCGACCTCCTGCCCTTCAATGTGGAGCAGGCGCCCACGCGCCTCGACATACAAGGCGATAGCTCGCAACAGTTCCGTTGCGCTGGCGCGTTCCTCGACTACGGGCGGCGTGCCTGAATTCATAAGGCGTGGTCCTAAAAAAAATCAACGGCGCAAGATCGCACCCACGACAATACCGATGCCAAATGCGGTAAGCAGCGCCTGTAGGGGCTTTTCGCGCGCAAACTTCTCTGCCTCCTCACGCAGATCGGTGTAGCGCTCGCGAGCTTCGGTGAACGTGTGGTCGGCGAACTCGCCCGCCTTTTCCTTGATGTCAGCGGCCTTTTGTTCGGCGGTGCTGCGGAACTGCTGGGCGCGACTTTCAGCGGCGGAGCGAAACTCAGTAGCTTTTTGAACCGCGGCAGAACGCAATTCCTCAGCTGCCTTTAGCGCGCTGGCCTTTGCCGCTTGGAAGGGGTCAGGCGACGTGCCGATGTTGAGGTCGGGATCTACGGTGGGATTCTCGTTCATGGTCAAAAGGGGCTGAAATGTCAATTATGCCATCCGCACAGCGCGCATGGCTTTGTGGATTCGAATAAAGACGGTCTCGTAGCATTGGCGAGAAAAAAAAACGGTTCGCGTGTTTCTGTGCTCAAGCACCACGCAACGTGCCGCGCACGCTGTTCTTGCGCGGTGCCAGCTGTCTGCGCCGTGCCAGGAGCAAGGCGCGCTGCAAGGCGGCCACTTGCTGCCCGCTGGCCGCGATTTCCGCACGTGCAGCAGACAGCTCAGCCTCAAGCGATTGCAGCCGCAGTGTTTCCATCGCTGGCAGAGACGGCAGGGACGGCGCTAAAGACGGGATAGGTTTCGGCAGCACTTTGGCGGCTGATTTGGCAGCGAGCCGGGCTTCAAGCGTCGTGATTTTGGCCAGCATCTCGGCAAGCGACTGCTGCCGGATGTCCTCAAGATGCTGCAAGGCATGCCTGCCACCCTGTTCCGTTTGCAACAAACGGTGGGCGAAATCACTGCGCAAAGCATCGAACTGCCGCTGCGTCTTGGCCCGCCAGGAATTCGCCTCATGCAGGATGGCGGTGATTTCGACCTGCTGCGCCGCCGTCTGTTTTTCCATCTTGGCACCAGCAAGGCGCATGCGGCGGTTGGCACGCGAGAGTAGCAGCATGCGGATCAGTGCCACCAACAGCAATCCGCCGAGAATGCAGACAGCAACAAGCATGAGTTGTACATCCTGAGGCAATGGCTGGTTCATGCCTGCTTATGAAGCAGATGTTGTTCCAAATCAATCGGGCTTCCAGTCCTTCGCTTTGGCAAAATTTCAAGGACCATACCAACCAGCGGGATCAGGAGACGCCCAGCGCTGGCACGGGCAGCACCGGTGCATCAGTCACCGGTTCCACTTTCGTTTCTAGCGGTGGTGGCGCTGCTTCCACGGCAGTGGGCGTGACCGCCGGTTTTTCGCATCGCTGCTGGACGTCCTGGTAACGCTGCTCGGATTCTATCAGGCGCTTGGAAAACTCAGCGCGGAAAGCGTCAAACATGCGCTGTAGCTCGCCGCGCCAAGCGTTGGAATCCTGGCGCACCGAGAGGATTTCCTGCTGTTGGACGAGCACCTGCCGCTCCATCTTAGCGGTGCTGTCGCGCAGCCGGGTGTTCGTGCGCAGGAGAAAGACAATCCGCACCATCGAGATCAGCAGCAGCCCACCGACGATGCTGAGAACAAGTTGCAGCGTCGGCACGTCGAGAGTGATTGGAGGCATGGACATGCCGGATTGTGAGCACTTCCCGTTCCAAAATCAATCTAGCCTCTCGGGTTTCTGTCTTTCGTCCTCACTCAGCAGTTGTAACCTCTGGATTTCACCGCTGGTGCCGGTCAGCACGCCGATGCGGGCGATGCCCCAAAAAATCGAGTCACCTGAATTGAGCGACTCAGCGTTTCCGGTCCACCGATCTCAATTATTTTGTCCACGCAATGACCGGCGGTCTCCACCAGCGCCCAGCGGTCCCTCATCCCTACAAAGCAGAAAGTCGCTATTCCACACTGTGCGCGACTTCTGTTGAGCAAATGCAACTCCAAATCGCACTGTGAACAAATCCAGGCTCTGAACGGTAACGCTTTGGTTTTCAAAGCAAAAGACCAAAAATGTCGAAAATAAGAGGGAATTCGTTCCACAGCTTCCGATCCTGAATTTTTCACAATTTCATAGGAATAACCCGCGATAATCAACATAACATCATCCAATTTCAATCCTGTGTCACCCCAGACCACGAAGAGGTGGCTGTGAGCACTGAAATTTGCCCCGAAACGGACTTTGAAACGATTATAAAACCGCGCCAACACTCACCTTATTGACTGTGAATCAGTCATTTAAGCACGAAAATACACCAAGCAGAACATCAGCGACCAGTAGCAGCAAATTCTCCGGCTTTGCGTGACCGAATTGACTCACTCGGCAGTATGCCGCATTCGTTCCACAGTTGATAAAACAGGGTTCCACGTTCAGACCTTTAATCCTAGAGGGATGCCGCGTGCTCGCAGATCAACATTCTCGCCCCAAAGAATCTGGCGCAGAAATGCGAATACACAGCGTCTGTGAATAACCTGTCAATAAACGCCTTCAGCGTAGAGAGAAAATGCGAACAAACGGAGCTGCCGGCTGCCGCGCTACTCTTTAAAACTCGCCGGCCGACGACTCTGCATCTGTCCCTTGAAGTCGCCGAGGCTGTGCCAGTGGGTGGGGGCGGAGAGTTCGACTTCGGTAATGGCGAGGGTGCCCCATTCTTTGGCTTCGGCGAGGACATCGCCATAGTGGTCAAAAATGCCAGAGATCATCCAATCGCGCTCGGTGGCGTCGGTGTAGGTGCTACTGACGACATAGACGTGGTTTTCACAGGCACGGGCCTTGGCGAGCAGCGGATTGCAGCCCCAGACCGGCCAGGCGATGACTTCGGCTCCTTGAACGGCTAAGGCGCGGGCCACTTCGGGAAAGAAGCCGTCGTAGCAGATCATCATGCCGACCTTGCCAAAGCGAGTGTCAAACACGGGAGAATCATGGCCGGGAGTGATGCCGGCCTCGATCTCGTTACGCGGCAGGGTGACTTTGCGGTATTTGCCGACGAGCTTGCCATCCGGGCCGATTAGGGCGGCGGTGTTGTACAACGTCTTACCATCACGTTCGATGAGACCGGCGACGATGTAGAGATTGTGCTG
>JBDNIB010000305.1:0-3602 GCA_041688535.1 Prosthecobacter sp. | reverse complement strand
TGCTCTTTGTTGATCTGGCCGATGGCCGCAGTTTCGCAGTGCGTCCCTCCGGCACCGAGCCAAAGATCAAGTATTACATGTTTGGCCGCAGCGTCCCGGCGGCAGGCCAGAAACTTAGCCGTGATGAACTCAACGCCGCGAAGTCGAGCGTCACCTCAGGGCTGAACAACATGTGGACCTGGCTGGAAAAAGACATCGACGCACGTCTCGCATGAGACACGCCTGAGCTGATGACAGTTCCTGCTGCGCGCAGAGTGCAGAACCAAGAATGCGGCTGAATACCCTTCAGCCGCATTCGTCTATTTTGACGGAACACGCTGGGAGCATGGCGGCCCATTGGGAAAATGTGGCTTGAAAAAGCCAGAAATTTAAGAACTGTTAACTACAATGAGAACTCGAACGACACACAGGCGCTTACAGTCATCCCTTCACTTGGCTGCGTGCGGCGTGATTTTCATCGCCTCACAGGTTTTTGCGCAATCGCAGCAGCGGTACTATCAGCCGCAGCAACAGCCCTACAGCCAGCCCTCTCCTCCGCAGGGCTATCAGCAGCCGCCACAGGGCTACGCCTACCCGCAGCAGCCCCAGCCGCAGTATGAAAACCCGATTCAGTTCCTGCCCAAGTTCGGCAAACGCTTCAGCGAGGTAGTGCGCCGCATCTTTTACGGCCAGGATCCGACCGGCTACGACCAGCCACCGCAAGGCTATGGCCAGCAGGGCGGCTACAGCCTTGATGCCAGTCCGCGTCAGCAGGCTGCACCGAATTATTCCCAGCAACCACCGCAGGGGTATTACCCTCAGCAGCCCGGTTCTCAGTATCCTCAGCAAGGCCAGTCTCAGCCGCGTTACAACTACCCACCACAGCCAGCCAACCCGCAGCAACCGGTCGCACCAACAAAGCCTGCTACACCTGCACCCTCGACGCAGAATAAATCAGCCTCATCAAGCAACACGCGCACTTACACACCTCCCAAGGTGGCAAATTCGTCTCCAAAGACGACCAGCAAGCCGCCCGTGACCACTCCGCCAAAAACACCGGAACCAAGCTCCCCACCCCCAGTCACCACGCGTCGCTCCGAAACCACCCCGAAGGAGCAGGAGCCGTCCACGGCCTCCAGCGGTAGCTCAGGCTCATTCTTGAAGGGCCGGAAAACCGCGAAGCTAGGGCGTGTGATCAGTCCTTACCCGCCCTACAAAGAACTGGACATCACTGGCCTCGAAAGCGGCTCGCTGGCGCTCGATCCGACGACGCAAAAAGTATTTGAGGTCCCCTGATGCGTTCATGGTCAGCCGTTTCTCACTCCAGCAGCCTTGGCCCACGCCAAGGCTTCTGTTTTTGTGCCAGTGACGGTTCTATTTTCGATTTTCAAAAGAAATGGCAGTCTGGCCTGATGTTTGCTTGCACTAGTGATAGAGCCGCGCTTCGCTGCTTCACCACCCTTCATGGCCGAATACGGACTTCAGCAGAATCAGTCACAAAAGCTCTCCATTGGGCCGCAGATGCAGCAGAGTCTGCAAATTTTGCAGGCACCCACCCTGGAGCTGCGTCAGATCATCCAGCAGGAGATCGAAATCAATCCGGTGCTCGAACTCGATGCTCCTGAGACCTCCCTTCAGGACGCCATTCCTGATGATCCAGATGACCGCAGCAGTGATGACAGCGACATTGATGCCCTGACCCGAATGGACGATGAATGGCGTGAGTACTGGCAGCAAAGCCGCCAGCAGACCGCCACCCGGCGCAGTGATGATCAGGAGCGCTGGCAGTTCATGATGGATTCCATCGTGGCCCCCACCACCCTACAGGAGCATTTGCTTTCTCAATTGCACACCTCGGACGCCAAGCCGAAAATCGCCACGCAGGTAGAGTTTCTCATCGGCAATCTCGATGACGGCGGCTTTCTCAATACGCGCATCGACGAACTGAGCCTCCAGCACGCCATTCCCATCGACAGCCTGAGTGCAGCCAAAAAAATGCTACAAAGCTTTGACCCTGTCGGTGTCGGCTCGGAGGATTTGCGCGAATGCCTGCTGGTGCAGTTGGAGCGTCTCGGGAAAAAGCAGAGCTTGGCCTGGCGGCTGGTGGATCAATATATCGACGACTTGGCCAACAAGCGTTATCCCATCCTCGCTCGAAAACTCGGCGTGCCGCTGGAGCAAATCTCACGCGCTGCAGATTTCATCAGCACACTCGACCCGCGGCCTGCCCAGCGCTTCTCTGTTTCCACCAACAACTATGTCACGCCTGATGTCGCCGTCGAACGTCAGGGCGGCGAATGGGTGGCGGTGATGACCAACGACGACCTGCCCCACCTGCGCATCAGCAACACCTATAAGGACCTGCTCGCCCAGCCCGGCAACACTGGTGATGTGCGCAATTATGTGCGTGACAAAATCCGCAGCGGCAAATTTCTCATTCGTTCCATTCATCAACGCCAGCAGACGATCCACCGCATCGCCACGCAGATCCTCAAGTACCAGCGCGAGTTCCTGGAAAAGGGCACCAATCTCTTGCGCCCGCTGAATATGGCCACCGTGGCCGATGAAGTCGGCGTGCATGAAACCACCGTCAGCCGCGCCATCGCCGGCAAATACATCGCCACGCCCCATGGCGTCTTCGACATTAAGTTCTTGTTTTCGCGCGGGGTAGAAACCGAGTCTGGCAACGATTTGAGCAATAACAGCGTCAAAAACTCCATCGCCGGCCTCATCAAGAACGAGCCCAAACACAAGCCGCTCAGTGACGACAAGCTCGCCAAGCTGCTCGACGGCCAGGGCATCAAGGTCGCGCGCCGCACCGTGGCGAAATACCGCGAGGCTCTCGGCATCCTGCCAAGTCACTTGCGCAAATCGTTCTCGTGAACCATCAGGCGTAAAACGCTGACCTCAGAGGCTCTCCTCACGATACGCCGCCGGCGAGGTGTTACGGTATTGGCGCAGCATGCGGCTGAAATAATGGCGGTTCACCAGACCGCACTCCTCGGCGATGGTCTCGATGCTGTCCTCCGTGTGCCGGAGCTGGCGGCAGGCTTCGTCGAGGCGGTAGTCCAGCAGCACGCGCATGGGCGGCTGCTGCAGTTCTTGCTGAAAGAGGTGGTTTAAATTGCGCACACTGAGTCCGGCGTGCCGCGCGACCTGTTCGGCAGTCAGTTTGATGCCGAGATGCTGATGCATGAACTCCATCGCCCGCTGCACGCGCGCATCCAGCCGCTGCTTATCCCACACGCTGTCAGGTAGCTCCTGCACGACCTCGACTACGAGTTGGATGGCGCTCCATGGGAAGCGCACGTCCTGCTGTCGTTTGCCGAGTTTGATCAGGCCATTGAGCAGGCTGCGCATGTGTGCCGTGGTTGGAAAACAGTAAATGCCTGGCGCGGCGCGGTCTGCCGTGGGTCCCAGATTGAAGTGCGCATACCACTTCGTAAATGGTCCGCTCGTGGTGGTGCTAAAGGTGGTGTGCGGCGGAATCAGATACACTTGGTCTGTTTTTAAAGCGGTCGTCACACCGTCGATCTCGACCACGCCGCCGTCGTTCGTGGGCCAGTAGAGCCGCCAGTAGGGATCGTTCAGCCGCCGCAGCTCCCACTGTTGCAGTTCGATTT
>JBDNIB010000304.1:0-2219 GCA_041688535.1 Prosthecobacter sp. | reverse complement strand
GCCAGCGCAGCCTGTCACTTCCCAACGTGGTCTGTCCGGCCCAAAAGGTTCACAGAAAAATGAAAAACTTTCTGCTCGCCGGGTTTACGTCGGCAGATGGCTCTTCACCACTGCCATGCTCGCCGCAAACTTGCCCATCACGAAATCACGCGCCTTTTCGGCCTTCGCCTTCGCTCCAGCAGGATCTTGCGCCAGCGCGAGCACGGTGGCGGCGACTTGTTGCAGTTCCTCCTCTTTGTCGAGATCGAAGAGCCAGTCGCCGAGGCCGATGTCGCGCCACATGTAGCCCTTGCTCGTCTGCTCGGCCCAGCGGCAGACGATGGCGGGGATGCCATTGCCGATGCACATGATCGGGCTGTGCATCTCGTGGCCAAACAAGCCCGCGCTGCGACGGTAAGTGCTGATCGCCTCGTCGGTGAGCCAGTAGTTCTCACGCCACACGACGCGCGTCTTCAAATCGTCCGGCAGCTTGTCGAGGAGCATCTCCTTATTCACCGCCATCTGCGTTTTATCCTCCGGGCAGAGCAGGATCTTCATGTCCGTATTTTGCAGAACGCTCACGATCGCATCGCGCAGTGGTTTGCAGTCGTGCTCCTTCATCGCCTCGTTGCGCGCGTGCTTGACCTCGTCCTTCGCGGCTTTCTTTTCGGGAATGGTCCAGTAAGGCGTGAAACGCAGCCTCGGGATGCAGCAGAGGAACTTGCCGTCTTCGAGGCCATGCGCTTTCAAAAACGCCGCCGCCTTCGCATCGTCCTTTAAATCCACCGCATAGGCACCATCGGGGCCGAACTCCATCAGCGGGCAGGTGCAACCCTTCTTTTTCGCGAGTTCGAGCGACACCGAATCACGGAAATACGCGAACTTCGCACCGCTGAGCACCTGGACCGTCTGCGAGATCGCCTGCACTGACGACGGCGTTGTTGCAGAGGAGCTTTGCTCGGAAAACGTGATGCCATACACGCCGTAGGGCTTGCCAGTAGCCTCGCTCCACTTGACCACATCCTTTTGCGCCACCAGCGACGGCCCGGAGCCGTGCAGCAGGAAGTCACACTCCTCGAACGCCTGCTTCACCGCGTCGCCCTGGATGATCTGCACCTTTGGAAAGCGTGCGCGCAGCATTTCCTCGACGCCGTTGTCCACCTTGCTCGGCCACAGCCGCACCTCGACCCCTGGCAGGTGTTTTTCCAGCAGCGCCAGCACCCCCGGCGTGTGCGCGATGTCACCGATGTTCACCGTTTGCCAGGAGGAGCGCAGGATGAGACGCGGCGTCCGGCCTGCGGCAGCGGCATGCAATGAAGTGGCAAGGGAGGCGATGAAACTAGTCTGAAGAAAGTGGCGGCGGTTCATGGTAGAATGAAGAATGCGATAGATTGTGGGGCAAGCACAAGTCCGAACCTGCGGTTTTTTGGACGGGCTATCTGTCCCTCACTCAACAAAATGATCTCTCTTGGATGCAGCCTGCACTTTGCCCGTGCGCCGCCCTCACCGGCACGGCGCGCATCTCCCGCCGCAAAAAAGAAGGTGCATTCTACACGCCCGCCTTCATCACCCGTTACATCGTCGAGCAGACACTCGGGGCCGTGCTGCGCGACCGCTTCTAGGCCCTGCGCGTCATCGAGGAAGCCGCCGCCAGCGGCACCGCCACGAAGGCGCTCGCCGACCCGAACGCCTACGACCTCGCCGCGCTCAACGAGCCACAACGCAAAGCCCTCATTCGCTTCTGGGAGCAGTGGCAGGTATCGCTCAAAACTCTGCGCATCCTCGATCCCGCCTGCGGCAGCGGTGCTTTCCTCATCGAGGCCTTCGACCAGCTCCACACGCACTACAAGGTGTCCAATGCACGCCTGGAGGAGCTGCGCGGCCACCGCACCCTCTTCGATCTCGACCGCCAGATCCTCCAGCACAACCTCTACGGCGCAGACCTCAACGCCGAGGCCATTCAGATCTGCCAGCTCAGCCTCTGGATCAAAAACGCCGCGCATGGCAAGCGCCTCACCAGCCTCGACCACAGCATCCGCGAGGGGAACAGCGTCGTCAGCGATCCCGCCGTGCATCCGAAGGCCTTCGACTGGCACGCCGCCTTCCCCGAAGTCTTCGCGCAGGGCGGCTTCGATGTCGTCGTGGGGAATCCGCCTTACATCCGCCAGGAATGGATTGCCCCTTACAAGCCCTACTCGGAGCAGCGCTACCGCAGCTACCACGGCGTCGCCGACATCTTC
>JBDNIB010000303.1:0-1103 GCA_041688535.1 Prosthecobacter sp. | reverse complement strand
GGGCTTTGTCATCCACGGGAGTGAAAACATATTTCTTCGCCCCAATCGGCACCAACGCGCGTTCCGGCATGGACAGCGAATCACGGGGAGCTAGGGACAGCTTCACCATCACGAGCATGCCGGGCTTCAGCAGCAAATCGGGATTCGGCACCTCTGCCCGTGCCGCCACCGAACGCGTCACCGGATCAATGCGCGAATCCAACTGCGACACCTTGCCTTGAAAGTCCTTGCTGCTCAGCGCGGCTGCTCGCGCCACGATGGGCAAGCCCGACTGCACGCTGTCGAGATACGTTTCCGGTACATTGAAGTCGATCTTCACCACATCCACCTTGTCCAGCGTGGCAATCACCGTGCCAGGTGACACCAAGGCGCCCACGCTGATGCGCCGCAGTCCCACCCAACCGTCGAACGGTGCCAACACCTGCCGGTCAGCTAGTTTGGCCTCCGCCTCGAGAATTTTCTGCTTCGCGATGTCCGCCAGCGTCCGCCGCTCCGCCAGACGTGCCTCGGGTGCCGCACCGTCTTTGACAAGATTTTTGAGTCGCTCGATTTCACGTTCCTCCTCGGCCAGTGTGGCCTTCGCGGAGGCCAGCATCGCCTGCTCCTCCGCCGCGCTGAGCTCTGCCAGCAGCGTGCCTTTTTTCACAAAGTCCCCGTCCTCAAAATGCAGCGCCGTCACTGCCTCAGTGACATTTGGACTGATGTCCGTGGACTCAAACGCGCGCACTGTGCCGATGGCGTCGAGATCCAGCACATAGTTCTCCTTGATGATTTTCGTCGTTGTGACCAGAGCCGCCCCCTTGGCAGCTGCCGCTGGTTTGGCCGCACCCGCCGTCTTCTTCCGCTGTAGCAGCCACCAACCCGCCCCCACCACAACAGAGGTGACGAGGAGGAAAATCAGGGATCGCAACAGGGCATGAGGCCGGGTTTCAGACATGGGGGACTGAAACAAACGCACCGCAGGGAAATCGCTAGCAGTAAAGCGCCCTGATTCGCCTCTTTGGGACGACTTTTTCACCGCGCAGAGTGCGGCGAACTGTTAATACCACACCGGCTCTGGAGCGGGGCATAAATGGCGGTGAGGGAGGGATTCGAACCCTCGG
>JBDNIB010000302.1:0-4930 GCA_041688535.1 Prosthecobacter sp. | reverse complement strand
TTGATGAAGCCGACTTTGCCCTTTGGGCGATCCGTCCAGCAGTGAACTTCCTTCACCTCGCCGAGCACACCGGCTTCAAACCATTCCTTCACCAGCCGGATGCCTTCCCAGCAGTGGCCTTGATTGCCCATCACCGTCTGCACGCCGTACTTCTTCGCGGCTTTTTGCAGCGTGCGCACTTGCCAAATGTTATGGGCGAGCGGCTTCTGCACAAAGATGTGCTTCTTTGCCTCCATGGCAGCCATCGCGGCGGCGAAGTGCGTATGATCCGGCGTGGAAATGAGCACGGCGTCGATCTCGCCGCCTTTTTTGTCCAACATCTCGCGGAAGTCGGTGAACTTCGGCACGTGCGGGTGCTTCTTGGCGATTTCAGCAGCGCTGCGTCCGCCCAGCTCCCGCCAATCAACATCGCAGAACGCCACGATCTCCTCATCACGCGAACCGCTGACTGCTCCGTTGCCCATGTTGCCGATGCCGACGCAGGCGACGCGGATTTTCTGCTTTGAATCGGCCGCACGCAGAATGTTTGGCCCGGCGAGCGTGCTGAGGGCGGCGGTTTTGAGGAAATGACGGCGCGGAATGGGATTCATCTGGGTGGTAACGCCGCAGCAACTCCCGCCTTACGTCGATTGAGGGGAGGACTTGTTCAGACCACGGTGCCGCCTTCGTGCGCCTGCACCCAGCGGACGGCGTGATGGATCAGGTCCGGGTTGGTCTGGATGTTGAGTTTGTCACGGATGCGCACGCGGTGGACATCCACGGTTTTGGAGCTGATGCCGAGCATGTGGGCGATTTCCTTGGCGGTCTTGCCACGGCCGATGAGCTCGAAGACTTCAAACTCGCGGTTGCTCAGCTCCTTGAGCGAATCCGGGCGTTCCGACGTCGGGGTGTTCGCCTGCTGGGTGAGAATTTGCAGCAGGCGCTGGGCGAGGTTGCCGCTGACATAGATGCGCCCAGCGGCGACTTCGCGGATGGCATTGACGAGATGGTCGGGTGCCTTGCTCTTCATCAGGTAGCCTTTGGCTCCGGCACGCAGACAGCGCTCGGCATACAAGTCCTCCTCATGCATGGAGAGTACGAGAATGTTCAGGCCGGGGCGGCGTTCATGGAGGATGTGGATGAGCTCCAGGCCGCTTTTGTCCGGCAGGGTAAGGTCTGTCACCACGACATCTGGCCGGGTCTCCTCCTCCAGGCGAATGGCGGTGGTGGAGTCAGGCGCTTCGCCACAGAGCTCGAGATCGTCGGCTGTCTGGATGCTGAGGGTCACGCCCTGCCGCAGAAAGGGATGATCGTCCACGATCAGCACGCGAATGCGGGATGGGTGAGATGATTTCATGGCGTGTTTGCTAGTTAAGCGCACTCGTCGCTCAGGTGACAACAGGCACGCGGCATTCAAGTTCTGTGCCGCCTGCGGGCCGCTTGCGCAAGCGCAAGGTGCCATTTAGGGCGGCGGCCCGGTAGCGCATGAAGCGCAGTCCACGCCCGGCCGATTCGCCGGAGGGATGGCAGCCACCGCCATTGTCGGCAACGCGCAGAACCAATTCGTTCTCAACGCGGGAAAGATCGATATCCATTTTGCTGGCATGTGCGTGTCGCAGCACGTTGTTCAGCGCCTCCTGCGCGATGTAGTAAAGCTGGGTGCCGACATCACGGTCCACATCAGCAAAGTGGCCGTTGGCCTGCATGCTGCATGGCAGTTTGCACAGGTCTTCGGTGGTGCGCGCAAGCCGCCGGAGGGCGCGCACGAGATCGTCGCCTTCCTCCATCACGGGACCAAGGCCTTGGGCGATGTGGCGCGTGTGATCCAGCGTCTCCTCGATCATGAGGCTGATTTTGCGGGTGATTTCCGCCTCGCCGGACTGGCCGGTCTTCAGGCGTTGGGCCAGGGCGGCTACGGCGAAATGCACGGCGCTGATTTCCTGGCACAGGCTGTCGTGTAGATCCTGGGCGATGTGCCGCCGCTCATCCATGGCGACGTGCATCACCTCGGCCTCCAGATTGCGACGTCTCGAGATGTCGCGGATGAAGGCGGTGAAGTGATCAAGCCTCGGGCTGACGCCGATGGCCACCTCGACTGGAATCATGGTGCCGTCAGCATGCCGCAGCATGGACTCGCGGGGCGCGGTGGCGCGGATGTGTGGTGACACGCGCTTTGCCTCCTCAAAAAACTCGCTGAACTCCTCGACATCCGCCGTGGGCAGAAAGGTGCTGAGTGACTGGCCGTTGAGCTGCTCCTGCGCCAGGCCGAAGAGCCGTTGCGCTGCCGGATTGGCATTGATGATGCAGCCGGTGGCGTCCATCTCCAGCACGGTGTCGGGGGCACCCTGGAAGGTGGCTTGTAGTGCTTCCACTGTCTGGTGTAGTTCCTGGGTGCGTGCCTGAACCTTGGCCTCCAGTTCCGTGGCCAGCTCATGGAGCCGCATTTCGGTGGCACGTTGCGGTGAGACATCGACGGTGAGCGAGACATAACCGGTCACCTGCCCGGCGGCATCGAACTGAGGGGTGTAATGCACGCTCACCTGGCGGGTCGGGCCGTGGTGGTAGGCGAAGGTGTCTTCAAAGTTGACTTCGTCTCCTGCCAGAACATGCAGGACATGGGGCCTGGCAATCTGATACACTGAATCGCCGACCACTTCCTCAAATCGACGGCCGATGAGGCTCTGCGGATTTAAACCAAACCAATCGCGATAGGCTGGGTTGCAGTAGCGATAGCGGCGCTCTGGGTCGAGCACCGCAATCAGGGCTGGAAGCGCAGCAACGACATCCGATTCAATGCGCAGCGGCTTGGCAGAAGCCGGTGGCTTGCGGGTGGTTTTGGTTTGGAGTGTTGGTGCTGACCCTGGTGCGGATAGGTGTGTGTTCAGCATGATGGCGCGAATGACTTGGTGGTCTTAACCTGTAGCGAGACAAGCAACACAGAACAATGAGCGAACGGCATGAGCAGAGTAAGCCGACGGCTTATCCTGCGGGCTTTCGGCCTAGCCTGACATGGGCCGGAGGTCGGAACACATTGCAGGTTCGCCCCATAGATTCTGGAGGTGCGGGAAAGATAGAATGGAGACATGTCAGAATTTAATTGCCCGCAGTCCTTGAAGTTTAACTCCTTGCGAGCACGCCTGCTGTTGCTGGTCGTGTTCACGGGAGCATTCACCGCTCATTCCCAAGCTGCCACCTTTTATTGGGATGCTGATATCGATGCCACCGGAAATCTCGTGAATGGAACCAACCTCGGTGGCACGGGCACCTGGGATACCACTGCGGCCAACTGGTGGGATGGGGTGAGCGCGGCGGATGCTGCCTGGCCCAATGTTCTCGCCGACACCGCCATTTTCTCTGGCACTGCGGGCACGGTGTCGCTGGGTGTGCCGATCAATGTGGGAACAGTGCTGTTCAACAGTGGCGGCTACCTCCTCACCGGCAGCACGCTCACACTGGGAGACGTTGCCACGATCCATGTCAGCGGTTTGAATCATGCGCGCATCGATTCCGACATCACCGGAAGCCTAGGACTGACCAAGGCGGGGACCGGCACGCTGAATCTCGGCTCGACGAACAGCTACACCGGCAACACCACGATCACCGGCGGCCTCGTCGAGGTGTATAAGGACGAAAGTCTCGGCACCGGTGGTGGCAGCATCATCCTGGACGGCGGCACCCTGAGCGCGCTGGGAAATAATTTCTACTCCACGCGCAACATCACGGTGAACGCGGGCGGCGGCACCTTGGCGGTCTCGCGTGAATTGTCGAACTTTGGTTCGATGCGTCTCCAGGGGACCATCAGCGGCTCCGGCACACTGACGAAGACGGGATTCGGCCAGTTGCGTCTGGATGGGGACAGCTCCGGCTTCACGGGCGCGTTCGTCATTGATCAGGGCATCGTTCGCATGAATGCATATACGGACCGGGGAGTGGTGAACAATGTTCCCTCCCTGGGGGCTTCCAGCTACACGCTCCATTCGGGCGGCGAGCTCTGGCTCCTTTACAGTTCCATCGGCACCACGCCCTATTACTCGGTCATCACGGAGACGGCGCCGGTTCACATGGAGGGTGGCCGCATCTAGTATGCTTCCAACAACAGTGGCGCGGTCAGCCCGTGGACACAGAATTTCGGGGATCTGTTCCTCGACGCAGGTGCAAACCGTTTTCTTGTCCAGCGCCAAAGCACCGGTTCCGCGACGCTCATGAATTTTGGGAACCTCACGCACGCGGTTGGGTCGGTCGCTGATTTCCGGGGCCAGGACAGTAGTGGAGTCCCGGTTGGCACGATGGGGCAGTTGGGCAACAATCCTCTCATCAAATTCGCCAGTCTGCCCGCCCCGGTCAATGATGGCATTCTCGGCGGCTGGGCGACGGTGAACCTGAACGACTTTGCCGACTACGATGCGCAGTTTGGTGTCAGGTATGCCACCTACACCTCCACGGACATCACCACCGCCGGAGCCACGGACAACGTGGACATCACGGAGGCGGGCGGAACATTTGCCACGATTGGCGATAAGACGATCAATTCCCTGCGCTGGACGGCCACGGCCAGCACCTCGACCCTTCAGCAAGATCCGGGCAGCACGCTGACCATCGACACGGGCGGCCTGATGACGCTGGGGAACTTCAACAAGCGCATCCAGCCGTCCAGCGGCACGGCGACGATCACGGCCAACGGTGGAGCCTTATACATCTACAATTCCCAGGCGACTCTGACGATCGATTCGATCATTGCCGACGGAGACCAGCCGACCGCGCTGGTGAAGAGTCAGGCGGCCAGTCTGACGCTCAACGGAGCGAACACCTACTCAGGCGGCACCTACCTAGTCGGTGGCAACAACACCAACACGGGCACCACGACAGGCGTCACCTATCTCGGAACCGGTCCAGTGTTCATCACCGGGGGACAGTTGGTTCAGAACCGTCCGGGCGCCACGACTTCGACCCA
>JBDNIB010000007.1:0-2831 GCA_041688535.1 Prosthecobacter sp. | reverse complement strand
TTCGCTGTCCTTTTTCACTAGGCGGAGCTGATGGACAGCCTCCTCGATGGAGACATCACCCACGCTGTAGTCTTGGTAGCTGACCATGCGGCCGAAACTGCCCTGCTCAATGAGATCGACGGCTTTCGCGCCAAAGCGGACACCGAGGATGCGGTCGAGCGCTGTTGGAGCACCGCCGCGTTGCAGATGGCCCAGCGTGCAGGCGCGGGTTTCCTTGCCGGTGGATTTTTCGATGGCTTTGGCCACATAGTCGCCGATGCCGCCGAGACGATCCTCACCTTTGGAACCCACTTTCTCTTTCGTAAGGAGTTCCCCGGATTCCATCCGGGCACCTTCGGCCACGACCACCAGCGTACTGTGGCGACCCGCTGCATCACGCTTGCGTATTGCCTGGGCGACGTGCTCCAGATTGAAGGGGATTTCAGGCAGCAAAATCACATCAGCGCCGCCCGCCATGCCGCCATACAGGGCGATCCAGCCCGCGTGACGGCCCATGACCTCAAGCACGATGACGCGCTTGTGGCTCTCCGCTGTGGTGTGCAGCCGGTCCAGGGCATCAACCACCGTCGCCACGGCGGAATCGAAGCCGAAGGAGGTGGCCGTGGCCTGAATGTCATTGTCGATGGTTTTTGGCACACCGATGATCGGCACGCCCATCTGATACAACTGCAGGCCAGTGGTGAGGCTGCCATCACCGCCCACGACGATGAGCGCGCCGACCTCAAGGTGGCGCAGCGTGTTCTTGGCCTTTTCGACGATCTCGACTGGCACCTGTGAAACATTGTCCTCGCCTACTTTGGCGACGAAGTGTCCTTTGTTCGTGGTGCCGAGAATGGTGCCGCCTAGCTTCATGATTCCCAGCGTCTTGTCCGAGTCCAGCATCATGTAATCGCCGGGCGGGAGCAGGCCCTCGAAGCCATCACGGAAACCGACCACTTCCCAGCCGAGCGTGTTGGCCGCGCCGACGACGCCGTGGATGACCGCATTGAGTCCGGGGCAATCTCCGCCGCTGTTCAAGATTCCGATTCGCATGTGTTTGGGTGTTGAGAGAGTGATAAGGTGAATGCTGGCGCAGATTCGGTGCCAGCGGGCCGTTAGAAGTGGTCGAGCATCTGTTGCTTGTCTGTGATGGGGCGTCCGGCGGCCAGCCACCGGTCATACGCAGCCCAGCCCTGGTGCAGTAGCGCCCGCGCCTCTCCGAACGGGTTGGCAGAGCCGAGCACTACGACCACCATGCGGTGGCGGTAGATCAGGCTGGTCTGGTCCTCCTGTATCTGCACGCTGGCGGGCTTTTCCGCCGACAGGACGACGCAGCCGCCCGAGCGCTCCGTGTGGCCGGTTTTCACGCCGTCGATGTGGTCCACACCGAGCAGTTGGTTGGTGTTCTTCAGCGCCACGCTGAGCTGCTGCCCGCCGCGATAGAGGGTGATGCTGCGGCTGCTTTGATTCGTATAAAAACGCAGGGCAGGCCGTGACACCGCGTAGATGGCGAGGCGGCCGATGTCCGCCGCCGTCGAGTAGGGCATGGGGCGGGAGTTTTCCAGGCCGTGCGGATTGGTGAAACGGGTGCCCTGGGCACCTTCGCGCGTGGCGAGCTGGTTCATCTGCCGCACAAATTCTGCCATCGGATGGCCGCTGTGGCCCAGGCGTGACAGATGATCACGACCGACGAAATCTCCCAGCGTGATGGCGGCGATGTTATCACTGCACATCATGGCGGCATAAATCAGATCACGCAGCGTGGCCTGATCGCCGGGCTGCAGGCCGATGCTGCCAGCGTCGGAAATTTGAAACGCGTAAGCCGGCACCGTGGCCAGCACGCCCACGCCGACCTTGGAGGCTTCCGCCCAGTCCAGCGTGACCATGGCGGTGGCGATCTTCGCCAGGCCGCCGACGGCCCGCTTTGCGTGCGGATTGCCCGCCACATGCACTTTTTTGTTGAAGGCGTCCACCACGAGCACGGAGGTCTGCGCCCGTAGGGCAGCGGTGCTGGTGGCGAGGGTGAGACAAAGGCCAAGGATCAATGCGCGGAAGCTCGGCCGCGCCATGCTGGGGGAAAACATAAGCGTCGATGATTAGCCGCCTGTGTTCGCATCGCAACCGTGGATTTTTACACGCTTTCGCTTTCCCAGGCGACCCTGCCGATCACCGGATGGGTTCAATCGCGAATTTTCGCACATCACCGAGAGGCACGGATTTCTGGCTGTCATACTCACCTGCCGACCAGAAGCAATGCACCTGCGACAAGAGCCAGCAGTGGCACGACGATGGCTAGCTGGCCGAGGTTGATGCCAAAGACGCCGCTGAGTCCGGCAAGAATCAAATAGATGGCAAGCAGAAGCATGCCGAGGTTTTTGGTGATGATCATGGTGGGATGTCGGTGGTTATATTTTTCGAAGGTGGACTCAAACTCGTTCAGGTTTTTTTCGAGGTCGTGATCAGCAGCAAGATGCCGCCGACCAGCGCGATGCCGCCGACGATGGGAGGCACGGGAAAGTTGTGGGTCTTTTCGGCGGTCACCTGAATGGGGCCGAGATCAATGGCCTTCTCGGTGGTGGTGTAACTGAAGCCTTGATAGGCGATGGCGACGGCACCGAGAACGATGAGCAGGATGGCGATGATGGTGGGTGTTTTCATGATTTGATGATGCTGGAGGTTAAAAGGTCCAGTTGAGTGAAACGGTGCCGAAGACCTGGGCTTGCTGCTGGGCGCTGAACTCCTTGGTGCGATAGACGAAGGCGTAAGCGAGCTTGGTGTTCTTGAAATTGAAGGCCATGCCGACGCTTAACTCTACTCTGTCATTTCGTTGAAATAAAACCTCTACATTTCAG
>JBDNIB010000301.1:0-11612 GCA_041688535.1 Prosthecobacter sp. | reverse complement strand
GTGTAACAGTTTCGACATATAAGACTGCATGCTCTCCCGGGTTTTCTCGGCGCGCAGCCGCTGCGCCAGTTGCACGCGCACTTGGTCAAAAATCGGCGTGAACGGCTCGCGCGCGTCCAACACTTTGAGAATGTGCCAGCCGTCCTTCAGCCGCACGGGATCAGACACGACGTTCAGCTTCAAGCCGAGCAGTTGCGCGAGGATTTCGGGCTGAATCTGCGATTCCTTGAGCCAGCCGATCTCGCCATCACGCGCGGCACTGTCTTTTTCCTCGCTCAGCTCATGTGCGATCTGTCCGAATGCGGCCCCTGGCTGCTGTAGCCGCTTGCGGACGGTTTCGAGCCGGGATTTGGCTGTTTTGTCGGTGCCGTCCGGGTCGGCGATGTAAATCTGCGCGAGGCGCAAGGAGCGTGGCACGGTGAGACTGTCGCGACTGGCCGTGTAAGCGGCGCGCAGCTCGGCATCGCTCGGAAAACCCTCCGGCGGCTTGCAGAGGGACTTCAAATAGCTGTCCGTGAGTGCGGCCTCACGCGTGTTTTTGAGCAGCGGGATGACAGTGGGGTTTTCATCCCAGTGCTGCTCCAGCGCCTCCTGCAAAATCACCCGCTGCACCAAAATAGAGCGCACGAGTTGGTTCAGCGCCGTGGCATCCCGCGCCAGTGCTTCTTTGTCCAAGGCTCCCAGATGCCCCAGTGCGTCCAGCATCTCTTGCTCGCGCAATTCGATCCCGCCGATGCTGCCGATGACGGTGTCGTCTGCGGCGAATGACGCATGCAGGAAAACGAATGAGGAAAAAATCATGAAAGCCGGATGACAGGTCATGCGGTGTTTGGTTGCAGGCGTAGGGCATGGCGTGTTCATGTGTTATTGTCCGGCTGGGGTCTGGACGCGCGCGGCCTCTGCTTTTGAAACTGCTTTCGGCGGTGTCTCATCAGGCTTGATCTTGCTGTCCACCAACTTGTCGGAGTAATCCTGCACCAGCGTTTCCAGCTTCACGCGCATGTTGCGGGTGAAGGGTTCGCGCGCGGCGATGGCGGTGCCGAGGCCGAAGCCTTCATACTTGGAGAGCACCTCGTTGCCGATCTTGAACAGCGCGTCGTTTTTTCGCTGATGATCGGCCACCTTGCGGTCGAGCAAAATGACACGCGCGGACAACTCCGCGCGCTGCGCCTCGATTTTTTTGGCGGTTGTCGTCATCTCCTGGTGGCCCTGCTTCCATTTGGCGAGCGATTCCGCCAGTCGCGCCTGCTCGACCTCCTGGGTCATGATTTTAGCCTTGAGTTCGGTGATGGATTTGTCCGCCGCGTCTTTCTGCTCGTTGCTGTCTTTGGCGAGCTTCTTGAAGCTGGCCTCTTGAGCTTTGACCTTGGCCTCCAGCTCGACATTGGCGGCCTGGAGCGTGGCACGCTCGGCCTCGGTCTTCTGCTGCTGGAGCATGACGGTGCGCAATTGGTCGCGCATGCGTTTCATGATGGCCATGGCGGGGTCCACCTCTTCGGCAGCAGGGCTGCTGGTGAAGCTGATCCCAAAGAGAAGTGCGATAAGGCAGTGGCGTGGTTTCATGGCTAGAATCGTGCGAGAAAGTCGAAGAACAGGTTGTCGGTTCGTAGCGTCGGACCAGCAATCTGGTTGGCACTCATGTAGGAGATGCGGAAAGCCGTGCGTTTGGAGAGAGCCATCGCGGCATTGATGGAGTAGCCTTCCAAGTTGGTGCCGCCCGCACCGAAATTGGAATCGGCAAAGGCGTCCACGACGGCGTCAGATTCCACATGGCGATAGTTGATGTTGGCACTCCAGTCACCACGCTTGTCGAACGCTGACATGGACTTGCCCAGGCTGATGCCCAAGAACCAAGCGGTGTCCCCGCCGTCGAAGGCTCCGGCGCCACCACCCGTGCGGTTGTTGACGGCGAAGTTGTTGATGTTGCTACGTTCGAAGGCCAGATTTTTCACATATTCCCCGAGCAACGAGACCTGACAAGGCTCCCACTGATTGAAGGTGAGCCGCCCGGTCCAAACGAACTGCTGGAACTTGCTGGCGAGGCCGAAGTACTGCCATTGGTTGGTGGTGCCGAAGCCGTTGAGGGCGGTGGGGGTGATATTACGAATTGGGCGGTAGGTATTGCCCTTTTGCGCGAACAGCGGCCGACTGTTGTCGGTGTCGCCAGCATCCGTGTCATTGAGCGGCACGAACGGGGTGGATAGGCGACCCTCAATGTTTTTCCAGTCGTTGTAGGAGATGCCCATCTTGGCCTCGATGTCATCGGTGATTTTAAACTCCACGCCAAACTGGGCGGCGAAGAGGTATTTATCATAGCTTGGCGTCTTGGTGGGGCTGTTCGAGGAGAAGTTGAAGTCGGTGTTGAACACTGGGAAGGCACCGCCGGTAAAAAAGGTCTTGAAACCGGGACTCCAGCGGTTGGTGAACATGAGGGCCACGCCGTCCAGATTGATGTCTTCATCCCAGAGTATCTGGCTGGACACCATGAACGGATTGGCAAAACGGCCGAGCAGTAGCTCAATATGGCTGTTGCTGGAAAGAGCAGCCTCGTACTTGATGAAGGCGCGGTCGAGCCAAAGCTCGTAGCGGGAGAAGTTTCCCCCCTGGCCGTTAGCACCGACTGCTCCGAGTGTCTGGTTAGTGGAAACGGGCGAGCTGTTCGTACCGGAGGCCAGACGGATGCCGGAGCTGAAGCCGTCCTCCAAATCGATGTCGAACCCTAACCGCATGCGCAGTAGCTCACGGGTGCGGTCTTGATCCACATTGAGCTGTGGCGAGAAGACCGTGCCAGAAACATCGAAGGGAGCGCGGCTGTTGATGGCAGTGAAATTGGGGAAAACGCCCGTGTTGTTGTTGCCGTCTGGGTGCGTGAAACTTTGAAAGCGGGTGCGGATGTCGCCAAAAACTTTGATGCGCTGGGTCCATTCCGGGGCGGAATTGGGTGCGGCCCACTGCTGCTCACGCGCCTGCGCGAACACTTCCGTGCGCAATTGATCACGGATCTGGGCTTTGACGGTTTCAGGGATGTAGGTTACGCGCACTTCCTCGGGGTCCGGCTCCACGGGCGGCATGGCGTTTTGCGCCATCACGGCGGCCTGGGTTTCGGCGAGGGCTTCGGACTGCGCTTTGGCGAAGGCCGCGTCCTCCACGGCACCTTGGATCAAATCAGCGGCCTCGCCTTGGCTGAGCACGCCTTTTTGTACGAGGCGGTTGATCAGGTTGAGCGTCACGTTTTGGGATGGCGTGGCGTGAATGGGCTGGGGTGCCGCTGCATTCGGCGGCGGAAGAACTGGCGCGGAAGCCGGATCGGCATCTACGGGAATGGGCAAGGTGACAGGGCTGGCCGCTGGTGCGGTGTTTTCCGCGAGCAGTGGGGCGGGCAGCGCGGGTTCCTGCGCCTGCACGAGCGCTGGCTGCGTGGCAGCGAGAAGCGAGGCTGCGAAACAGACGAATTTTCGTCGCCAGACTTGGGAGTGATTAAGCATGAGCGTGGTTGCGCGGAAAAAAGTGGTTCAGTTCGGCTGGCGGGCGCTGAGGCGCAGATTAATGGGCATGGGCATGTCGTCCGGCGGCGGCTCGCTGAGCACGAGACCCTGTAGCACTTCGTTTTCGATGGCGCTGTCCACCGACCGATCGCCCGTGCTGCTGGAGAGTCGGACGCGAATGATGCGGCCCGTGGCGTCGGCCCAAATTTTAACCACATTGGAAAAGCCCGCGCGACGGGTGAGCGGATGATTACGCAGAGCCTCGGCGATGCGGGTCTGGACGGTGCCAGCGTACCAGCCCCATTTGCTGCCGCCTTTACCGCTGCCACCGCCGATCATGCCACGCCCCCCGCTGCCACCGCCAAGTCCGAGGCCGCTGCCATCACCCCCGCCAATCGCGGTGCCGAGGGGTTCGTCCTTCGGTTCATCAGTCTGCTTGTCATCAGGCTTATCGGCGATCTCCTCGGGCGGTTGCTCGATCATCTGCTCTTCCTTTTCCTCCGGCGGTGGTGGCTCTTCCTTGGGTGGCGGCGGCGGTGGGGCAGGTGGTGGCGGGAGCACCGGCATCACCATGACCATGTCGAATTTCTTCTTGGGTGCGGACTTAGAGGGCGTGTAGTTCGCCAGCATGTAGCCACCGCCGCCGAGGACGACACCGCCGATGATTAGCATGACGAGGTTGCGCTTGAAAAAGCCAGGCTCGTCTTCGTCTTCAAAATCTGTGGGCTGCATAAATTGAGCGTGTTTATTTTTTTGCCTGGGTGGCGAGGCCGACCTGGGTGATGCCGACGCAGCCAACGGCAGTGAGCACATCCATGATGGTTTGATACTGCGTGGCGCTGTCCCCACGGATGATGACTGGCACATCTGGGATGGCGGCCTTGATGGCTTCGAGCTTGGTGGACAACTCTTCGAGCGTGACGGCGGTGGCGTTGAGCTTGATGTTGCCCTGATTATCCACCGTGATGGCCTGCATCTTCGGTGCTTCGATCGGTCTGGAGGTGGAGGGTCCGCCACGCGGCAGGTTGACCTTCACGCCCTGCACGCCGGCTGTCGTCATGATGATGAAGATCAGCAGCAGCACGAGGTAGAGGTCCACCATCGGCGTGACGTTAATGTCGTCGTAGGATTTGTTGTCGGCCTGCATGGTAGGTGGTTATTCCTTGTAGTGCTCGGCCATCTTGGCGATGAACTCGTCGATGAAGGTTTCCATGTTGGTGATCACGTCCCTGATGCGGGCGCTGAGATAGCTGTAGATAAACAGCGCCGGGATGGCGACGGCGAGGCCGGCCACGGTGGCGAGCAAGGCACCGGCGATGCCGGGCGCGATGGAGTTCACTTCGACCTCGCCGGTTTTCGCGATGACGGCGAAGGTGATCATCACGCCGATGACGGTGCCCAGCAGACCGAGGTAGGGACCGCCGGCGATGCCGATGGTGAGGAAGACGAGCTTGCCATTGAGCTTCTGCACCTCGCGCACCATGCCGCCGTGCAGCGCGGCCTTGATGGCCTGAATGGAACGGCCAGAGAGGCCTATGATCTGATGCTCTTTCTTTTCCCTCGGGTCCAGAGTGATCTCCCGCACCGTTTTCATGCGGTGGCTGATTTCCACCGAACCCAGATGGTAGAGCTGGTAGAGCGGCGACTGGCGCATGAGCCGCTGCATTTTGGAGCTGACCAAGCTGCCGCCGATGTTTTTGACGCTGTCCGCGTCCTCATGGTCGATGGCGGTGAGGTCGGAGGAAATTTTCTCCCAGCGCTTCATGAACTCCTTGGAAGCCTTCTCGATCGTGTTGAGATATATGATTTTGCCAGCGGCAATGAACCAGCCGACCACCGCGAGAAGGGCGCAGAGAAAAATCACGATCCAGCCGTCAATGGTGAGGTCTTTCGAGATGTCCGTGATCAGTGAGAGATGCTTCGCCATCTCGCTTTCTTCCTGATGATCCGAAGCCTCGTCTGCGCCGATGAGGAGAAGCTTGGCAGCATCGGCACTGGTGCCCTGATTGACGGCGGTGAACTGGATGAAACCAGCGGGACGCGCGGTTTTGGCGATTTGCAGCTCGTCCAGCTCCCCGGTGTAACCGCTGAAACTCGCAGCGGCGGGCGAGCTATCCTTGTCGATCTCCACCAGCGTTTTCAATGAAGGTAGCGCAGCGGAGAGTGCTCCGTAGGACTTACCGTCGAGATAAACCGTGACCTTACCCGCATCCGCGACGGCGGCCAGATGACGCCAGATACCAGCGGTGATCGGTTCTCCAGGCGTGCTGCGTTGTTTGTTGATCTCCACAAAGGGAATGCCGTTGTCGAGGCCGAGGATGAAGGTGTTGGCACCATCACGGCGGCTGAGGATCACTGCGTTCGGCTGCAAGGCGCTGGGCTTAACCCAAATGGAGACGGTAAGCGGCGCTCCAGGTGCCCACTCGGGAAACGGCGGCGCGGGCACCGTGATGGCCGACTGTCCGAAGACACGCAATCCGGCGCCAATGAGGGAGCCTGCGGCCGGTGTCGGTGTTCCCTCGGCATTAGCTCCGGTGGGCGAGGAATCCGTGCCAGCCTTGGACGCGTCGGCAAAGTGATAGGCCAGCGTCGTGTTTTCATCATAGCTTTCCTTCGCTGGATCGACGGCAACCGCCTCCGTGGTGTTGCCGTAATAGAGCCAGATGTCTGTGGCGCTGGCAGGCTTCAAATCAGGCACCTGCACCCAGACGTAGGCCTCGTTGAGCAGCGAATCCCACTTTTCGACGTGATGCTTGAGCACCGTCTTGTGATCACTGGCGAGGAAGCGCAGGTCGCTGCCGTCTTCCTTGGCTGACATGAAGCTGAACACGCCTTCATGCAGACGCACCAGCACGGCGGTGGTGCCGATCGGCTCACTGATGGGGAGCCCCTTGCCGGAAGTGTCGATGGACACTTTTTTGCGCAGGGTCCACGCCGGATTCCACCAGTTGGATTCAGCGGCAAAGGCCGTGCCAGTGAGCAGGAGCAGAGCGAGTAACTTGAGCAGAGGTTTGGTCATGGGGGAGGGGAGAACGTTGGGGAGAAAGGGGATCAGAAGTCCATGCCCACCCGGAAGGTGAAATAGACATCATGCGCGATGGCGTTTGGCTGCGTGACAAGCGGGATGCCCACGTCGAGCGAACCGGTGAAGTGATTCAAATAGCGGAAACGGCTGCCGACACCGACGCTGGCGAGGTCATGGCTGCGCTTTTCCTCCGGTAGAGTGTTGTTGACGTAAAGTTTCCCGCCTTCGACGAAGGTGTACACGCGCCACTCGTTTTCCTTCTCTTTGGCGGAGCCGATGAAGGAGGGACTGCGTAGCTCCAGCGAGCCAAACACGCCGGAGTCGCCGAGCTGCGTGGCGATGAGGTAGCCGCGCACGGTGTTCAGGCCGCCACCAGCGATTTGTTCCGTGTTGATGAGCGGTTGGGATGCTGCCTGGCCCTGCACGTGGGTGTAGGCCTGGAAGCCGCCGGGCAGATCATGCGTGTGCGAGAAATCGCCACGGAAGTAGAAGAAATTATCCCGCGCATTGAAGCGCCGCGCGGCGAACTCGCTCTGTGAGCCGCCCATGCCGCTCAAATGGAAAGTCAGTGAGGCATTGAACTCCGTGTAGCTGTGGTCACGCACCTGGCTGGCGGTGTAGGCCAGCGAGAACGGGTAGTACTGCACGGGAGAGGAGATCACCGCACCACCGGCATTCACTTCTTGGACAAAGTTTTTGTAGTCCATGCCGAAGCTGAGCGAATGGAAGAAGCCCTGTTCCGCCGGTAGTGTCTTCATGAACCGCAGGCCGACGATCTGGCCTTTCCCGATCACCGCGCCGCCGCCCAGCGTGGAGATGTTGCTGTCCTGCACGGTGCCGGTGAGCATCACGCTCAAGCTTTCCACACTCTGCACCGGGGCTAGATAGAAGGCGGAATAGACCGTGCCGTCGGAAGTTTTCTCCGGCGCAACCTGAAAGCTCAGGCCTAGCGTGTGGCCGAGTTGCCAAAGATTGCTGTAGCTGATGGAGCCGTTCAGCCGCAGCGGCACGGTGTTGGCGTTGTACTGGTTGTTCAGCTCCAAGCTGCCATGCAGCGGCAGTTTGTCCTCCACGTTGAGGTCGATGTCCACCGTGCCGGGCACCACGCCCGCACGCAGCTCTGGTGTGATCTTGCGGTCCCGCCAGCGATTCAGCGCGATGATGTCCTTGGTGATCTCAGTGAAGTTCGGCACCGCGCCTTCGGCCATGGAAGGCACCTGCTCCTTGATCTTGCTGGGCAGGAAGTAACGCGAGCCTTTCACGCGCAGTCTGCCCACGGGAGCTTCTACTACCTCCAGGATGATGAGTCCGCCACGGCCCGTCTGCTGCGGCACCTGGACATAGACGCTTTGGTAGCCTTTCGATTTGTAAATCTTCTCCAGCGCCTGCCGCGCCTGCTCGATGTCCTGCTCTGACCGGCCCGGCCCCATGAACGGATATACGGCCTCCTCGACCTCAATGTTTTTCAGCAGATGGTTCCCGCGCACGCGGTATTCGCGGATGTACAAATTGCCGAGCTGTGACACAGCGGTCGGCGTGGCGGCTGCAGCGGCAGGTGCTGCGTGGCAGGTTTCCGTGGGGTTCAATCCTGTCCAGCAGAGCAGCGCGCCGACCATGCAGCGGAGATCACGAAGACCGCCGTGTGAAGTGCGCTGATGGAAGCTGTGGGAGGAACTGTGAAGCAGCATTTTGCCGGAGCTGTTGAGGAGTCCTCTGTTCCGTCGCAGCCGGTTTCTCTCAAGCTGGCGGCAGTTACAAATGCGTCACAGTGGCCGGCGTTTTTTTGCGTCTGCGCAGGGCGTGTACGCTATCGTGCAACGATTCCGCCACATTGCCGCGATCACGGCTGCGCTCGAACTGCTTCCAATTGGGTGCTGATGAACGCGTCACCGCCAAATAGGGAGGAAAACCGCTCATCGCTGTCACGCCGCGCCTCGTTCCAGCGGAGGCGATAGGCCGTGCTGGCGGGATCTTGTGTCGTGTTTTGCAGCGCCGTGGCGAAGTCACCACGCATCTGGTCGATCACTGCGGCGGTGGCTGGATTGAGGCTGGCATCGGTGGTGGCGATGGCTAGCACTCCTGGCTCGGCCTGCTGTTTGTCCGCATTGCCGACGAGAAACGCGGCTGGTGTCTGCATGGCTGCAGTCGCTGCCGGATTGGTGTCAGACGGATGGGGGGTAGTGGTCATGGCGGCAGCCGAAGCGGCCCGTGCTGCCGGTGCTGCTGGTGCCGCTGGTGCTGCTGGTGCTGCTGGTGCTGCTGGTGCTGCTGGTGTGGCGGTCGTGCCGAGCGTGGTGGCGAGGACCTGCACCTGTTCGTCCTGCAATTGCTTGAGCGCGGCTTGCCAGTCACGTTGTTCAGCGGCTGATCCATGGGCATTCGCGCCGGGATGATGGTACGCGATCTCCGCTTGTTTGAGCTGGTAAATTTCCTACAGCTCACCGGCCGCGATGTCATGAATCGTCGCTTCCGGACAGCCGATGCCGCGTAGGTTGCGCACAAAAGTGGTGAAGTCCTGCGCGTCGAGCTGCCGCCAGTGAAAAGCGGTTGGTGGCGCTGCTGGCGCGTGCCGTTTTATCGGAGCTGTTGCAGTCGCAGTGGGCGTGACGACGAGCGGCGCGGCTGACGGCCAAGCCTGCCATGCGCCGATCAAAACAGCCGCCAGGGCCAGATTCATGGCGAGCGAGGCAAGCAGCGGTAGAGGGAGCGGGTGTTTCATGGCTGGAATGAAAAAAGCTGGTGCTGACGACGAGCGTCAGCACCAGCGAGGAGGGAAGTTATCTCAATGGGATAATGCGGGATCAAGGGCCGACCACGGCCCCATCAAACTGACGACCTACCAGCATCTGCGTGACACGCAGACCGTTAGAACCAAGAACAGCGGGGTTGTCGAGTTGGGTGCCGATACCGTTTTTGAAAGTCAGCAGGTCGCCGGTGGCAGCACCGTTGGTGTAGAGGTGC
Source organism: Prosthecobacter sp. (assembly GCA_041688535.1). GTDB lineage: Bacteria > Verrucomicrobiota > Verrucomicrobiia > Verrucomicrobiales > Verrucomicrobiaceae > Prosthecobacter. The sequence continues at coordinate 2,141 of JBDNIB010000301.1, read as the reverse complement.
AGATAGCCCCACATGGTGTACAGGCCGTTGTAGATCAGGTCTGGGTTGGAGCCGTCATACAGCACGCCTTCATACTTGAGGCGCACGCCGCCGTTGGTGACGGCGGTGACTGCATCGCCGACACCGAGGCAGGAGACGAGAGTCACCGCCAGGCCGGAACCGGCGCTGTCACCGTTTTCATCCAGCAGCTCCACCCCGGAGGTGGAACTCATGCCTAGGATGGTGCGGATGAAGCTGCCGCTGCTGTAGCCGCCATTGCCTGCCGTGGTGGAGCCTTCACCGTCGCCGATGGGCCAGAGCTGGGCCGAGGTGACGGTGCCGGAACCAGCGGAGCCGGCGGTGACGATCTTCCACTGCTGCACCGGCGTGAACACGCCGTATTTGGTTTCCGCCAGCATGGTGCCACGGGTGCCAGAACCGTTGTCACGGCCGAGGGGCAGCACATAGTCGGTGTGCGCGGCGTTGCCGGTGAGCAGGCTCTTGGGCTGGAGGCCATTGGTGAACAAGGCTCGGGCCTGCTGGGCAGTGATGTTGTCAAAGCCGGTGCTCAGGCGGTTGGCCACCCAGGTGAAGGGAATGATGGCCACCTGGGTGTCCGTCAGCGCCGGGGTGCTGATGCTGGTGGAGGACTGGAAGATGTCCGAAAACGCGATCTGGGCCACCGCGTTTTCCGTGGCGGGCTGGGTGATGGCGGCATTGGTGTAGCCGTTGCTGCCCGGCAGGGCGCTGGTAGGGATGAAGCCGATGCTGGCACCGCTGGCTACATCGCTGATGCCAGTAGCGGAACCGGTCCAGCTACAGTACACCGTGCTGGTGCCGGAGATGCCGCTGAGCGTACCCTGGATGGTGGTGTAATCAGCACCTTCATAACCGGCCTGGTTCGCGGTGGTGGCGCTGAGGTTGATTTTGCCGTGAGCGAATTTGCAGTTGGCATCACCGCCCATGAGGGCGACGACGGCCTTATGCACACCGCCACGGAAGGCGGTGGAGCCGGTGAGCCGGATGGTGGCGGCAGATGCCTGCTGCGCAAAGGACAGGACGGCCAGCAAGGCCGTGATTTTCAAAGTGGATTTCATGAGTGTAAAAGAAGGATTGTGTTGGAGATGGGATTGAATGGAATGAGTTTACAGTTTGGCTTTGACTGGACGGCGACGACGCAGGAATACGCCGCACAGGCCGCAAGCGGCGAGGAGGGCACGGCTGGGTTCTGGTATTGCTGCCGCCTGGTTGAAGCTGACCACACCGGCGCTGCTGATGGCCAGGGTGCCTTCATAGGAACCGAGTCCGACGGTTCCCGTGGGATTGGCATTCGTGTTGGTGTGCAGGATGCGGTAGAGGTCAAGACCGGTGGCATCAATGCCGCTCGCGGAGCTGGCCTCAATGAGGCTGCCGAACTTGAAGTTGTTGTCAGCGATGAGGCTGGACCAGGTGGCACCGGAGCTGGAGTCGATCACCTTATAGCTCAGGGAATCACCATTGTTGGTGGTGCCGTAGGTGGTGTTCAGGGCGACGATGCTGGTGGCGACGTCAGCACGGGCGGTGGAGGTGCCAATGCTCGGCGCGGAGGACTGCTGTGTGCCCGGATCATAGGTGGTCTGAGCAATCGTTAGATAGTTTGTGCGCTGGGGATCTCCATCCACCGCACTATTGAGGGAACTGGCGGTTCTCACTGCCACGGCACCCCAGGACAAATCTGAACGGGTGTCCCAGCCAACGCCATAGGTGCTGGTGAGGATGGCGTTCAGATTGATGATGGAAGTGAGGCTAGAGGTGGCGTCACGGAACACGGTGTCCGCTTGGCCGAGATCGACGATCAGGTTGGATGACGCGCCCGTGCCGCCGGTGGCACGGAAACCGAGGAGCAGGTCCCCAGCGAGGAAGGTTCCGGCCTGGGCGGGAAGCGCCGCGACCGAAATCCCAGCCATGACAAGCATGGTGAGAAGATGTTTGGATTTGATCTGCATGATGTGTGATTTTGTGGGTTGCTGCCGGGTGAGTCGCTCCAGATTGGTTTGTCTCACCGGCGGTGGCCGACGGGCTAGCACTAGCCAGACGGCCAGACTGCTGCCACCGCTGTCGGGTTACGATTTGGTCACTCCCACACTGGGGAATGAGCCGTAGCCATGCCGTCGGAAGCTCTC
>JBDNIB010000300.1:0-6567 GCA_041688535.1 Prosthecobacter sp. | reverse complement strand
TCGCGGCGAATGTGAACGCGGTCATCGTGGTGACGGATGCGGGGCCGGATTACAGCCTGCGCCGGATGGAGCGCTACTTCGCGCTGATCGCTCGCAGCGGCGCGAAGGCCGTCGTTTTAGTCAACAAGTCCGATCTTTACCCCGACAATCAGAACCAAGAGGCGGCGGCGGCGATTCGTGCGCTGAACGCCGATGCCGACGTGCATGTGACCAGCGTGAAGAAGCGCAAGGGCATCAAGGTGCTGACGGATTACCTCAAGCGCGGTCAAAGCGTGGCGGTGATCGGCTCCAGCGGCGTTGGCAAGTCCGCGCTGGTGAACCTACTGCTCGGTGACGATTGGCAGTGGGTGGACGTGGTGAACGAGGTCACTGGCAAAGGCCGCCACACCACCACCGCGCGCCAACTGCTCGTGCTCGATAAAGGCGGCATCCTCATCGACAATCCGGGCATCAAAGAGGTGCAGATGTGGACGGATGAGACCACGCTGCGTGAACGCTTTGCCGACATCGAGGCGCTGGCCGGCCAGTGCAAATATCACGACTGCAAGCACGGCAAAGACACCGGTTGCGCCATCCGTGCGGCCGTGGAGACGGGCACGCTCAATGTGGAACGTCACGAGGGCTTTTTGAAGCTGGAAGACGAGATCGCCGCGCTCCGCAAGCAGCGCAAAAAGCGCCAGATGACCGTCGAGCGTCGCAACAAACGCGATCACAAGATCAAGGCGCGGAATCGCGTCGATCGCGAGGATTTGGAGCGCGATTTGAAGCCCAGAGGGTGACCTCAGTTTTTCGTCACCTGCACCGGAGTGCCGTTGAGCACCCACTCGTAGAAGAACCTCGCCGGATTGCCCTCATTCAGCGGCATGCGGATGCAGCCGTGGGAGGCGGGATAGTTTGGCACACTGCTGAAGCCATGGACGAAGATGTTGCCGTTGATCTGCACGCTCCACGGCATCTTAGCGTCATCATAGAGGCTGGAGCGATGCATCTTGGCGCGATAAGGACCCGCCCGGAACTCACCCGCCGGTGTGCGGTTGTTGCGTCCTGAGCTGATACGCGTTTGCAGTACCAGCCGCCGACCCTGCCAGGCATACAACTGTTGTTTAGCCAGGCTGATCTCAACGGACTGCGCTCCGGCGACCACGGTGAAAGCGCGAAACCCGCTCGCCACCCGCACACTGCCATCCGATCTGCGGACGACCGCAGCCCCGGCGGCGGCCATCTGCTCCAGGCCGATCAATTCCGCACCATTCGTGAACCGCCGCAGTGAGCCTGGCTGCACGCTCTTGCGGTTCAATTCCACCAGCCTGCCCTCTTCATTCCACCGCAACGGCCAGCCTACCCGCTGCGCCGCCTCATAGACCGGCAGAAACAGCTCGTCCGGCACGGCGGCAAACGTGATCGCCTCGACCGTTGCGCCACGCGCTGAATGCGGCAGGGACAGCGCCATGATCGCGATGATACCGGGCACCAGCATACGAAGACAATTGAACGAAGACATCCTGCATGATGGCTAAAAATGGCGGTGAATCCAAGCATTGAATGAACCTATCCCGGTGATCTCACCTGCGGCACAGAAATCTCCGGCGCAGTGGCGACTCCTGCACTAGTCATTCGTCATGTCACAGCCCCCACCCGTCCGCACCGGCCTCGCCCGCGCCATGTCCAAGCTCGGCTTCTGCTCGCGCAGTAAGGCCACGGAGCTGATCCGCATGGGCAAGGTGAAGGTGAACCTCACCGTGCGGAAGAATCCCGAGTTCCCCGTCGTGCTCAAAAAGGATGTCATCATCATGGATGACGTGAGCATCAATCAGGCTCCGCGCATTTACGTCATGCTCAACAAGCCGCGTGGGCTCGTCACCAGCGCCTCGGACGAGCTTGGGCGCGAGACCGTGTTTTCCTGCTTTGAGCATTCCAAACTGCCGCATCTCTCGCCCGTGGGTCGGCTCGACAAGGCCAGCGAGGGCATGCTGCTCTTCACCAATGACAACGTCTGGGCCGACACCATCACCAATCCCGACACGCACCTCGACAAAACCTACCACGTCCAGATTGGCGGCACCGTGGATGCCGAGCGGCTCGCGGAGATCAAACGCGGCGTCGCCGACGAAGAAGTCGGGGATCACCTCTCCGCCAAAAGCGTGAAGATTCTCCGCACGGGTGAAAAGAACACCTGGCTCGAAGTAGTGCTCGACGAAGGCCGCAACCGCCACATCCGCCGCCTGCTGGAAGCCTTCAACATCGAAGTCTTGCGCCTCGTGCGCGTGAAAATCGGCATGCTGGTGCTAGGAAACCTGGAGAAGGGCCAGTGGCGAGAGCTGACGAAATATGAAATCCTCAAATCGCGTGAACCGCAGGTGATGCGACCTGAGTGAGTGGTGCTCGGTGAAACGAGGAAATTGCCAGTGGATTTTTAGCTCGTCGCAGCCAATGATTAACCCATGAGCACGGCAACACTGACGCAAACTTTGTTTTCGTTGCCTGTCGCCGGGCGCGTTGCTTTGGCGGACAGGCTTTTTTCCAGTGTTCCCGAGGACTGGCAGCAGACCGTCGATCATGCTTGGCTGGAGGAGGCGACGAAGCGTTCGAAGGAAATGGATGCTGATCCGAGTCTTGAGCTGGCGCACGAGGAGTTTCTCGCCGGACTCAAGATCAATCGCGCCCGAGCATGAAGCTGCGTTTTCATCGCCGGGTCCAGGGTAGCGAGCTTATGCCATGTCAAGGTTTTGATTGAGTGAGACCTTTGAGGATCGTGGGTCGATACTCTTGGTCTTTCTCATTCAAAGCGATGAATCCTCCTGGAATATTGATGTGAAGGTAGAGTTCAAAATACTCACCACGTTCATCTTGATCGTCATGGAATATTTTGAACTTCACGTATTCAGTTTTGATCTTCCGTGGATCACCGTTAAGCGCGAAAGATGTCACTTCAGACATATCTCGAAACTTCAAGTCTCGGACTGGATGTTTGTAAAGGCTCTCGAAAGTCCGTAAAAGAGCGTCGGAGTTTGAGCCATCGCGAATCAGCAAGATGCTCTTAGAATAGAATGCAGTTTTGTCGATGTCGTTGCCCACAATACCTGGACGCATGCCTGGCTGAACAGCTATCTTCAGTCCTACAATCGTTCCTCGGTGCTTTGCGTCTGTTGTCAGCGTATACCACCAGTTCTTGTCAACGTGGATATCGCGTATCCGAAATACCATGTCGATAAAACCTTCCCCCGAGAGTTGTGTGAGTTCAGGGTAACCTTTTTTGTCGTATTTGACTGTTTGATCGTCTGCCATACCAATTATTGCGATGATCGCAGATATGAATGTGACCGCGAATTTCAGTTCACCTCAAAACCTCCCATCCCGCGACTCAAAGTGCGTCGGTTTGCCGCGGGATTCGCCGCCGCTTGAAACCCAGCTGGCGACCCATTCGATGAGTTCTTCGTCGCGGATGAAGGGGATGCCGAGTTCGACGAAGCTGCGGTAGGGATTGCTCAGCAGGGCGTCGGGAGCTTCTTTGCCTTCGATTTGAACGGGCTTGCCGAAGAGTTCGCCGAAGCGTTTGGCAACTTCACGCACGCTGAGCGTGATGGTGCCGGTGAGATTGACGGTCCAGGCGGGGCTTTGCGCCTTGGCGAGGCTGAGGAGGGAGAGCGCGTTCGCATCGCCCTGCCAGATGGTGTTGAAATAACCCATGCACACATCGACTGGCTCATCGTTCCAGACTTTTTTCGCGATGTCCACCATGACGCCGTAGCGCAGGTCGCAGGCGTAGTTGAGACGGATGAGCGAGACGAGGGTGCCACGGGTCTGGCTGAAGTGTTGGAAGAGGCGCTCGCGGCCCAGGCAGCTCATGGCGTATTCGCCGGCGGGATGCAGCGCGTCCTCCTCCTTGCTGCCACCGCGTTCGACGGGCACGAGGCCATAGACGTTGCCGGTGGAAAAGGCGGCGATGCGGCTGCGATGGTAGCGCTCGCAGACGAGGCCGGGCAGCCAGGCGTTCATGGCCCAGGTCATCGGTTCCTGACCGGTGGAGCCGAATTTCATGCCGGCCATGTAGATCACGTTCGGCGCATGCGGCAGGTAGGCCACGGCGTTTGCGTCCAGCAGATCGACGGCGATGGTTTCGATGCCGTGCTGCTGAAAGGCCTCCGCTGAACCGGGCGTGCTGAAGCGCGACACGGCGATGATGCGGCGCTGCGTGCTCGCCTCGTCGCTGGCACGTTTGGCCATGCGGGCGAGTGACGGCCCCATCTTGCCAGCGGCGCCGAGGATGATGAAATCGCCCGGCAGATGGCGCATCAGCTCCACCACGTCCGGCGTGGGGCGGCTGAGGCGTTCTTCGAGCTCGTCGAGGCTGGCGGGAGGCATGCGCGGAGTATAGGAACGGTTTCCGCGTTTGGAAAAGCCTTTGCTTCACGGCTGCTCTTGCCATCATACGCGCTTCCACCGCCCATGCATACGGACATCGCCCCCATCGCCGCCGGTCTCGGCATCGCCCCAGAACATCTGTTTCTCCATGGCCGGGAGATGGCCAAGGTCAGCCTCAAGGCGCTGCAGGACAAGCCGCAGCGCGGCAGGCTGATCCTCGTGGCAGCCATCACGCCGACCCCGGCAGGCGAGGGCAAAACGACGGTCTCGATCGGCCTAGCGCAGGGATTGAAACAGATCGGGCAAAGTGTGGCGCTGGCGCTGCGGCAGCCATCCATGGGGCCGGTGTTTGGCCGCAAGGGCGGGGCGACGGGCGGCGGCAAAAGCACGGTGCGGCCCGCGCAGGCGATCAATCTGCACTTCACCGGCGACTTCCACGCCATCACTTGCGCGCACAACCTGCTCTCCGCTGTGATCGACAATCAACTTTTCCAGGGAGAGGCACCGCTGATGCCGGAGCACGTGCTGTGGAAGCGCGTTATGGACATTAACGACCAGGCGCTGTGCCGCGTGCGCACCGCCGTGGGCAAACCCACCGAGCGTGCCACGGGATTCGACATCACCGCCGCGTCCGAGATCATGGCGATCCTGTGCCTCGCCGAGTCGCTGCCGGATCTGCGTCGTCGGCTGGAAAAAATCGTCGTCGGCTTCACGGCGGCGGGAGCGCCAGTGTTCGCCAAAGAGTTCCGCGTCACCGGTGCCATGCTGGCCCTGCTGCGTGAGGCGCTGATGCCGAACTTGGTGCAGAGCGTCGAAGGCGTGCCCGCCTTTCTGCACGGCGGGCCGTTTGCCAACATCGCGCATGGTTGCAACTCGGTGCTGGCCACGCGGATGGCGCTGGCGCATGCGGATTATGTCGTCACGGAGGCCGGTTTTGCCTTTGACCTCGGCGGCGAGAAATTCATGCACATCAAGTGCCGCCAAAGCGGACTGGCACCGGCGGCCATCGTCATCGTCGCCACCGTGCGCGCCTTGAAGATGCATGGCGGAGTGGCCTTGGACCAACTCACGCAGCCCGACAGCGCCGCGCTGACACGCGGCCTCGACAACCTCGCCGCGCATCTCGACAGCGCCGCGCAGTTCCAGCGGCCGGTCATCGTGGCGGTAAACCGCTTCCACACCGACGACGAGGCCGAAATCGCACTCGTGCATGAGTTTTGCGCGTCACGCGGCGTGCCCAGTGCCACGTCAGATGGCTTCGCTCACGGCGGGGCGGGCACCACTGAGCTGGCGGGAAAGTTGCTCGCCGCATTGCCGGCCGAATCCCCGCCGCTGCCGTTCCTGTATCAGCCTGAAGACAGCGTCGAAACGAAGCTCACTGCCATCGCGACAAAGATCTATGGTGCTGACGGCGTGCAACTGACCGACGAGGCGCAAGCAAAGCTCGCGCTCTTCGCCCGCAACGGCTTCGACAAGCTGCCGCTGTGCATGGCGAAGACTCAGGAAAGCCTTTCCGACGATGCGAAGAAGCGCGGCCGTCCGCGCGGCTTCACCATCACCGTGCGTGACTTTGAAATCGCCAACGGAGCCGGATTCCTCGTCGCTTTGACAGGAACCATGATGCGCATGCCCGCGCTGCCGAAGATTCCATCCGCCGAGCGCATCCAGGTCACGGACGAGGGCGAAATGAGCGGAATTTAGCGGGAAATTGACACTGGCGGCAAGACTTGCCCACCGCATAACTCCCGCCATGAGTCTGCTCACCCTCGAAGTCGAACTGGATCAAGGCCGCGTCATTCCCAAGGGGGGCGAAGCCTTGTCGGCGACGAACGGGGTGCGACGCAATCCGTTGGAACGCGACCCAACGCTGTCACGCATCGTGTTTCATGAAGACCCAACGACAGCACTGAGCGAAGATGAATGGCCGGAGGAGTCGCGGTGAAACTATCGGAAGGCCATGGAGTTATACCACGCGGCGAAATCGCTGCTATGGGTTCCATGGATAGTTGTTCTCCCACTGTAATCAAATCCAAACCCGATTTGTGGGTAGCTAATAATGGTTCTTCGAGTTTTTCCGTGTGATGGATTGTGGCCCCAGCATTGGCGCAACCCCGCTGTTTTATAGAGGTTCGCGCCTCGCGAACCTCTTAATGCCTGTCTTTCAGATGCAGAGCGCAGTGCAAGGGCGAACCGGAATAAGTGCCC
>JBDNIB010000299.1:0-4742 GCA_041688535.1 Prosthecobacter sp. | reverse complement strand
CTGTTGAAAAAATGCCTGGAACAGGGCGCGGCGGATCAGGTGGACATCAAATTTCATCTGAACGGCGAATGGCCGTCGCAGGCGGAGCTTTCTGGTGCGGACACCGTGGTGATTTACTCCGACGGCGGCGGTGGACATCCGGCGCTGCAGGAGGATCGCCTGGCACAGCTCGACAAGGAGATGAAGCGCGGCTGCGGGTTTTTGACGCTGCACTATGCGGTGGAGCCGACGATCGAGAAGGGGAACAAGGAGTTCATTGACTGGATGGGCGGCGCGTTTGAGATCAACTGGAGCGTGAACCCGCATTGGGACGCGAATTTCAAGGAGTTCCCGGCGCATCCGATCACTGAAGGCGTGAAGCCCTTCAGCACGAACGACGAATGGTATTTCTATATGCGCTTTCGCAAGGGCATGAAAGGCGTGACACCGATCCTGAGCGATGTGGCTCCGGATTCGACGATGGACCGACCGGACGGTCATCACGGCGGTAATCCGGCCGTGCGCGAGTCGGTGAAAAACAAGGAAAAGCAGCACGTTGCCTGGGCCTGTGAGCGTGCGGACGGCGGACGCGGCTTCGGTTTCACTGGCGGGCATTACCACCAGGGCTGGGCGAACAACGACCAGCGCAAGCTGGTGCTGAATGCGATCCTGTGGACCGCGAAAACGAAGGTTCCGGCCGATGGCGTGGCTTCGATCGTGACGGAAGAAGACATGAAGGCGAATCTCGACCTCAAGCCGGGTCAGGGACTGCCGGAGAAGGCGAAGAAAGGGAAGTGATCCCGGCTGCTTGAAGAAAGGTAAAATGATGGCGGGTAAAATGATGTTTGGCTGATTGAAAACAGACTTCCCCATCATTTTACCACCTCAACTGCTGTGAACCGCCGTCGCTTCATTCAACAGGGTGTCGCAGGATTGTTGGCGGCGAATGCCGCCTCCGCACAATCTGTGGACGGTTTGATTGCTTCGATTGAGAAGATCACGCTCAAACGCGGGAGTGATGGCAGCGGGCCGTCGTGGTTTCATCCGCGTCCGTGCTTGGTGCCGTCAAAGGATGGACCAGTGGTGTTCATGACGATGCAGGAGATTCGTGGCTCGGACTATTTCCTGCCGGTGCATTGGATGGAATCGCGTGATCTGGGCCAAACGTGGACGGAACCGCAGCCGGTGCCGACGCTGGGCCGTGATCCGACGACAGATGGTCGTGGCGACGAGGGCGTGTGTGATGTGGTGCCGCAGTATCATGCGCAGACCGGAAGCGTTTTGGCGCTGGGCCATAATGTGTTTTATCACGGCCCGAAATTTGACCGCAAGCAGCCGTCGCGCTGCCCAGTGTATGCGGTTTACAAGGATGGGAAATGGTCGGCGCGAAAGCGGCTGCTGTGGGACGATCCGCGTGGCGCGTTCATCTACACGAATAACTGTGGTCAGCGCGAGGTGCTGGAGGACGGGAGCATCGCTTTCATGATGTCGTTCGGACCCACGGAGGTAGGCCGCTCTGCTGCTGGTGTGCGCTGCTCGTTTGATGGCGAGACGTTGTCGATTCAGCAAGTCGGACGCGAGATCAAGCATGCAGCGGGACGTGGGTTGCTGGAGCCGTCGATGGTGCGGTATCGCGGCAAGTTTTACGCCACGATCCGGGCGGAGGACAGTCGCGGCTATATGGCGGCGAGCGATGACGGACTCGATTTCGCGGAAAAACAGCCCTGGTGCTGGGATGATGGCACACCGCTGGACATGAGCACGACGCAGCAGCACTGGCTGTCGCACAGTGAGGCGTTGCATCTGGTTTATACGCGCAAAGATGCCAGCAATGTGAACGTCATGCGCTGGCGTGCGCCGCTGTTCATGGCGCAGGTTGATTTAAATTCGCTGCGGCTGATCCGTGAGACGGAGCGGGTGGTGCTGCCGCTGATTGGCGACGGGGTGAACGCGGCCGCTGAGGTGCCACTGATGGGCAATTTTCAGACGCTGAACGTCACGCCAGACGAATCCTGGGTCACGGACGGTGAGATGACACCGAAGTTCAGCTACAAGGGTGATATGGTGCTGGGAAAAATCCGCTGGAGCAGGCCGAACAAGCTGGCGTGAACTCAGCGCGGACCCTCATCCCAACCCTCTCGCCGAAGTGGTCGTGGAGCCATGCTGTCAGGGGCGGGGAGAGGGAGCATGACGCAAGCGAATGATCAGCGCGGCGAAAAGCGTGCCGATGAGATTGGCGACGAGATCCCAGCCGGTGTTTTCGTAGCCGCCGACGTTGGTGTTCGGAATCGTGAGCACGGCGATGAATTCGATCACTTCGTTCAATGCGCCGAAGCCCATGCCGGCTGCCGCACACAGCGTGAGCATGCCAAAGGTCGGACGCACAGCGCTGCCATCGGGCTGACGCAGGGCGTTGCGCAGAATGTGCCAGCACAGCCAGGTGGTGACGCCGAAACCGTAGGCGTGGACGATTTGATCATACTTCAGGCGCTCTGGAATGAGCCACAGGCTGTAGAGCACGGCCTGATCGCCGTTGTAGGGCCAGCCTGCGGGCAGCGGACACAAGCCACCGGCCATGTGAGCCAGTCCCCAAAATGAAAACGCCCACAACATGCCCGTGGTCAGTCGCACACTGCGGTGAACAGCGCCCATGACGGCGATGAGCACGAGCATGACGACGATGTAGAAGATGAACTCGCGGTTGCCCTGAACGATGGAGCCAGCGACTGCGGCGGCCATGTAGGCGGCATTGAAGAGAAAAACCGGCAAAAGTCGTGCGGGAGCCGTGGCAGAAGTCATGGCTGGATGATGCCGCAGCCGCTGGGACTCTGGCAAGAGCTTCCTGCCGTGCCGGTTGACGGGCCTGCCGCGTGCTGCATCCTAGCACCCTCCCCACGCATGAAATTTCCCCTCCCGCTTTCGGTCCTGACGTTGCTCGCCACTCCTTGCCTCGCGCAGGTGGCTTTGGAGTCGGTGAAAGGCTTTGCCGATCTGGAGAAGGTGGCCGCGCAGCTCGCGCTGCGGCCGTATGAGGCTCCTGCGCAGCAGCTTGATCCGTTTTTCGAGGGGCTCAAATACGACGGGCACCGCCAGATTCGTTTCCTGCGCGACAAGGCGCTGTTTGCCGAGCGGGGCGACACCTGCCGCGTGGAGTTTTTCCATCCGGGCTGGATGTTCAAGAAGCCGGTGGTGTTTTACAACATGCAGGGGCCGCAGACGGTGGACGTGCCGTTTGACCGCAAACACTTCGAATACGGCGAGCTGAAGGTGCCGGCGGATGCGAAAAATCCGGTGGGCTACGCGGGCTTCCGCGTGCTGGCACCGGACTCGTTGGTGAAGCGGCCCTTTGAGTTCATGGTGTTCATGGGCGCGAGTTATTACCGTGCGGTGACGACTGAACTCGGCTACGGCATCTCCGCGCGTGGCGTGGCGGTGGACACGATCGGTGGCAACCCAGAGGAGTTTCCCGACTTCACGCATTTCTGGTTTCAGCAGCCGAAGGTGGGAGACAAATCCTTCAAGCTGCTCGCGCTGCTCAACGGCCCGAGCATCACCGGCGCGTATGAGTTTGAATCAACACCGGGCGTGAGCACGGAGATGAAGATCAAGGCCACACTGCACCTGCGGAAGCTGGTCAAGATGCTCGGCATCGCCCCGTTTTCGAGCATGTTTTGGTTTGGCGAGAACTCGCACCCGAAACCTTATGACTTCCGGCCCGAGGTGCATGATTCGGACGGTTTGCAGGTGGAGATCGAAGGCGGGCCGACGATCTGGCGACCGCTGGATGTCAGCCGCGACCTGCGCCTGAGCATTTTTGAAACCGACAAGCTCAAGGGCTTCGGTCTGGCGGAGCGTGACCGCGACTTCAACAACTTCCAGGATCTCGAAGCCAATTATCATCGCCGTCCCGCCGTGTGGGTGGAGCCAGTGAGCGGATTTGGCAAAGGCGCGGTCATGCTCGTCGAGCTGTCCAGCGGTGAGGAGACCTGGGACAACATCGTGGCGATGTGGAAGCCGGATCAACTGCCCGCCACGCCGGTGCAACCGCTGAAGGTGGAGTACAAGCTGCATTGGCTCGACCAGCATGCGTCGGGCAGGCTGTGCAAGGTCACCAGTACGCGGCGTGGCTTTGTGATGGACTCGGATGACCACTTGTATGTCATCGACTTCGCCAAAGGCGCGGAAGACGGCGCCACCAAACCCAAAGACTGGACACCGGACATCGACGTGGTGCTCAGCGGCGGCGAGGCGAAAGTGCTGGACAAGCGCGTGATGAAAAACAACGAGACCGGCGGCTGGCGGGCCTTTTTCAAACTCGATGTGCCCGCGGCCACGAACTTGCTGGAAATCATGCTGGAGCTGAAGGACGAGAAGACGGTGATCTCTGAACGCTGGATGTACCAATGGCGGCGCTGAGTCTTATCGACCTGGGGTGGAATGAGTTCTTCGCGAAGCACTTCGAGGCGTTTCGCGAGCAGGGTTGGAAACCTGCGCGGCTGATCCGCGACAACAAGATCAGCTACGGGGCACGGCTGGAGGATGGCACGAACGGCTTCGACGAATTCGAGGTCATCCTGAGCGGTAAGGTCTATCATGACGCCGAAACAGACGCCGAACTGCCTGCGGTGGGGGATTGGGTGGCGCTGGAAGTCGGCGGCGAGAATGGCGACAGCATCATCCGCGCTAGTTTGCCACGGCAGACGTGTTTTTCACGCAAAGCCTCCGGCTTCAGCGCCGAGGAGCAGGTGCTCGCGGCGAATGTG
>JBDNIB010000298.1:0-5813 GCA_041688535.1 Prosthecobacter sp. | reverse complement strand
GCAGCCTCCGTGAGATGCCGGACGATCTCACCCGCGCCGCCTTGAACGATTTGTTGATTCGTGTGAGGATGGGTTCGAAATGAGAACTGCGCAGGAGCACTGGCTGCCGCTCTGGCAGCGCTTTGGTTTTACTGGTGATGGCGTGGAGTGGCATCACAAACTGATCGACGACTACTCCGAATCACAGCGTGCGTATCACACGCTCCAGCATCTCAATGAGTGCCTGATGCGGTTTGATGACGCGAAGGCCGGAGGCGGTATGACTCGACCGGACCTGATCGAGATGGCGATGTGGGTTCATGACGCAGTGTATGACTCGAAAAGCAGCCAAAACGAGGCGCTGAGCGCCCAGATGGCCGTCGATGCTCTCGGCGAGACTGACGCCGCCCGCGAGGTGGCGCGGCTGATCATGCTGACGAAATCGCACAAACCTGGCGAAGGCCCAGACGATGCGTGGATCATCGACATTGATCTGGGGATCTTCGCCCAGTCAGCGGAACGTGTGGCGGAGTATGAGCGGCAAATCCGCGCCGAATACACCTGGGTGCCGGAGGCTGTCTATCGCGAGAAGCGTGCGGAGGCGCTGGAGGCTTTTCTCAAGCGTGAGCGGATCTACCAGACTGAGTTCTTTCATCAGCGAGACGAGGCGACCGCGCGTTGTCATCTTGCGCTGTTGATCGAGCAACTGAGCGCGTGATCGGGCCTACTTTTTCTCCAACGACATCAGCTCGATCTTCCGAAACCACACCGGCTGGCCTTCCGCCTGTAGCGCGATGTGGCCGTAGCCGAGCATGACATCGCCGCCGGCGTCGGTGATGTCGCTGGCGGGGGCGATTTTGCAGGCTGGGTCGAGCTGGGGCCGCTGGTAGCGCAGGACTTCGACGCCGTTGATGCGGTGGATGATTTCATCGTTGCCATGCACTTCGACTTCCGCGCGCACCCATTCCTCGGCGGGAAAAGTCGGTGCGCTGGATTTGGCGATGTGCTGGGTGAACAACTGGACGTCCATCTCGACGTGTGTGCCGGGCGTGCAGAGATTGCCGGTGGAGCGCGGGCCTTTGCCTTCATCGGCGAGGAACTGCATCTCCAGGCTGGAAGGGAAACCCTGATCGAAGCGCATGCTCTGCGGCGGCTGCGCGTGGATCATGACGCCGCTGTTGAGGTTCACATACTTCGGCGCGTCGGGCATCATCTTGCCGGTGAAACGGTACTCCATGCGCAGGATGTAGTGCGAGTATGCGAGGTTGGTGAAGAGATGGCCGTACTGCTGGTCGAACTTGTCGTAACCGTCGTAGCTGACCTTCAGGATGCCGTCCTCGATCTGAAACGTGTCCGCGAAATTCTCGCCGAGCGGGTGTTTGGCGATCTTGATCGTCCAGCCGGTCAGATCCTTGCCGTTGAAGAGCGGGATCCACTTCGGCTCGTCGGCAGAGGCCGAAGAGATGATGAATACGGCACTCAGGGCGGCGGCGATTCGGCGGAGGTTTGTCATGGGCGCAGCTTGGCCGCTGATGAGGGCTTTCCAAGCCGAAGATGGCGGTGCATCTCGAATAGGCGGGTGTGTAGAAGAGGCGGAAGGTGGGCGCATCATGGGCGTTTTACAGCCCGACATGAAATCCATCCTCTCTTTGTTCCTCTGCGCCCTCTGTGGGTTCTCCTTCGCCGCCGACAAACCGAACATCGTCGTCTTTCTGGTCGATGACATGGGCTTCTCGGACATCGGCTGCTATCGCAGCGAGATCCCGACGCCGAATCTGGATGCGTTGGCGGCGGATGGCCACCGCTTCACGCAGTTTTACAACACCGGCCGCTGCTGCCCCACGCGCGCTTCGTTGCTGACGGGATTGTATCCGCATGAGGCTGGCGTGGGTCACATGACGGATGACAAAGGCGTTCCTGGCTATGCAGGGCGACTGAATGACACCTGCGTCACTATTGCGGAGGTGCTCAAACCGGCGGGTTACTTCACGGCGATGTCCGGGAAGTGGCATGTGGGCCAGAACCTCGGTGTCACGCCCTGGGGACGCGGATTTGACCGCAGTCTGAATCCGGCGGCCGGCGGCTTTTATTATGGCGAGTCTTCGCGCTACGACCTGTCGCTGAATGGTGAGAAGATCGAGGCGACAGACCCACGTCTGCCGAAGAACTAATGCTCCACCGACCTGTGGACGACTTTTGGCCTCAAGTTCATCGACGAAGCGCTCGCGGAGAAGAAGCCGTTTTACCTGCACCTCTGTCACAACGCGCCGCATTTCCCGCTCCAGGCTCCAGCGGACGCGATTGAGAAATTTCGCGGCAAATACAAAGCGGGCTGGGGCGCGATCCGTGATGCGCGTTACGCCAAAGAGATCGAGCTGGGCATCATCGACAAGAATTGGGCGAAGTCGCCGCGTCCGCAGGCTGTGATGCCGTGGAACGAAGTGCCAGCAGAGGAAAAGGAGCGCTTTGATCATCTCATGGCCGTGTATGCCGCCTGCGTGTTCCGCATGGACCAAGCGGTCGGCGATCTCGTGACCGGATTGAAAGAGCGCGGCGTCTTTGAGAACACACTCATCCTTTTCATGAGCGACAATGGCGGCAACGCCGAGTCCGGCCCGAAAGGCCGCACGGAAGGCGATCCCACCAAGGCCGCGTCGAACTGGTTCTGCGGCGAAAGCTGGGCCTTCCCGCAAAACACGCCCTTCCGGCTCTACAAGCACTACAATCACGAAGGCGGCATCGCCACGCCGCTCATCGCGCACTGGCCCGCTGGGATGAAGATAGGGAGACAAAGAGACAGTGAGATGGGGAGACTGGTCCACACACCGGCGCATCTCATCGACATCATGGCGACTTGCGTGGATGTCAGCGGCACGGCCTATCCGCAGCAGTTCAAAGACAAGCCGATCAAGCCAATGGAAGGCACCAGCCTGAAACCTCTCCTTGTCTCCTCCGCTCCCATTCTCCCTGTCTCTCGCTCCCTCTTCTGGGAGCACGAAGGGAACGCCGCCGTGCGCGTCGGCGATCTAAAACTCGTCCGCAAAGGCCGCAACGCCACATGGGTGCTGTATGACATGAAAACCGACCGCACGGAGTTACACGATCTTGCCGTCGAGCAGCCGGAGAAAACCAAAGAACTTGCCGCGAAATGGGAAGCCTGGGCCGAGCGGGCGCAGGTGAAGCCTTACCCTGGCGAAGGTGGCGGCAAGAAGAAGGGCAAAGGCAAAAAGAAGAATGCGGAATGAGCCATGCGAATCGTTGCTTTTCTCATCTCCTGTTGGAGCGGGTGCCTGCTCGGTGCGCAGCCGAATGTGCTGCTCATTCTTGTCGATGATTTGAAACCTGCTCTTGGCTGCTATGGCGAAGACGCCGAACATCGACCGGTTCGCGGCGCGTGGCATGCGGTTTGATCTCGCGTATTGCAATCAGGCGGTGTGCGCGCCGTCGCGGTTCACGCTGATGCTGGGGGCACATTCGACTTCGACGGGCCTGTATGGGCTTGGCAGCCACTTGCGGGAAATTGTGCCGGAGGCGGTGACGCTGCCGCAGCATTTCGCGAAGCATGGCGGCTATGTCACGCAGTCCATCGGCAAAGTCTTCCACATCGGTCATGGCAATGAAGGTGATCGTGCCTCGTTCAGTGTGCCACCTTTCAAGGACAAGGTCATCGAGTACCTTGATCCCGCGAGCACCGACGGCGGCAAGCTGACGCGTGAGGAGGCGCTGTTCACGAATCAGCAGCTCGGGCAGATCAAATCGCTGCCGCGTGGGGCGGCGTTTGAGTCGCCTGTGGCGGAAGACGACGACTATGCGGATGGGCGAGTCGCGGCGGAGACGATCAAGCGGCTGCAAAGCGTGAAGAAGCCCTTCTTAATCGCGGCGGGTTTTGTGCGCCCGCATCTGCCGTTTTGCGCGCCGAAGAAATACTGGGACATGCACGATCCGGCGAAGCTGCCGATGCCGACGTTTGAGGAGCATCCCGCCGATTCGCCGCAGATCGCGCACAAACGCGGCGGCGAGATCGCGGCCTACAAACCGGTGCCGGAGAAACCGGACGCGAAGTTTTCGCCGGAGCTGAAACGGCAGCTCATTCACGGCTATTATGCCAGCGCGAGCTTCGTCGATGCGCAGATCGGCAAAGTGATCGATGAACTCGATCACCTTGGTCTCGCGGATGACACGATCATCGTGCTGTGGGGCGATCACGGCTTCCATCTCGGCGATCTCGGCATCTGGACGAAGCACACGAACTACGAGCAGGCGAATCACATCCCGCTGCTCGTCATCGCACCCGGTGTGACGAAGCCTGGAAGCTCCACTCGGCAGCTTGCGGAGAGCGTGGATGTGTTTCCCACGCTCGCCGAACTCGCTGGACTGCCTGCGCCGAGCGGCCCGCAGGGAGTGGATGGAGTGAGCCTCGTTCCGGTGCTCAAAAACCCCGCCGCCCGCGCTCGCGATCATGCCTACCACGCTTATCCGAAGGCGAAGATGGGCCGCGCCATTCGCACCGAGCGCTATCGTCTTGTGGAATGGAAAAAGCCCGGCACAGCGCCTGATACGGCGGAACTGGAACTCTACGATTACGAAACCGATCCACACGAAACCAAAAACCTAGCCGCCGAACATCCCGACGTGGTAAAACAGCTCCGCGCCATCCTCGCCAAGTATCCAGAAGCCAAACAGCCCTGATGAAATCTCTCGCTCTCATCCTTTCGTCATTTGCCTCACTTCGTTCGCTCCTTCGGAGCAGCACACGCTTCGCGGTGCTGGCTGTCTCGCTTTGCTCGGCTGTCATTCTACATTCGTCATTTTCGGCCCAGCCGAATGTCCTCATCATCATGGCGGACGATTGCACCTTCAATGATCTGCCTCTCTATGGCGGGCAAAACGCGAAGACGCCGAACATTGACCGCTTGGCCTCGCAGGGGCTCACGTTTGACCGCGCCTATCTCACGGCGGCGATGTGCCAGCCCTGCCGTGCCGAGCTTTACACTGGTCAGTGGCCGATGCGGAATGGCTGCGCGTGGAATCACAGCGCGAGTCGGCCCGGCACGCGCAGCCTGTCGCAGCATCTCGCGCTGCTAGGTTACCGCACCGGCATCGCAGGGAAGGTGCATGTGCTGCCGAAGGAGAGTTTTCCCTTTGAGGATGTGCCGGGCTTTGATCCGAGCTGTGTACACAACCCCACGAAGGCGCATGATCTCACTGGCGTGCGGGAGTTCATCTCGCGGGACAAAGCGCAGCCGTTTTGCCTCGTCGTCGCCCTGACCGAACCGCATGTGCCGTGGGTCATGGGCGATGCGTCAAAGTATCCTCCGCGCAAACTCAAGCTCCCGCCGAACATCGCCGACACGCCGAAAACGCGGGAGGATTACGCCTCCTACTTGGCCGAGATCACCTACATGGACGGACAGGTGGGCGAGATCCTCGCAGCGCTTGATCAAAGCGGCGCGGCGGCTGAAACGCTGGTGCTTTTCACCAGCGAGCAGGGTTCGCAGTTTCCGGGGAACAAATGGACCTGCTGGGACACCGGCCTGCACACTGCGCTGGTCGCGCGCTGGCCGGGGAAAATTGCTGCTGACAAACGCACCACGGCCATCGTGCAATATGCGGATGTGGTGCCGACGTTGCTCGATCTCGCCGGGGCGAAAAGCGATCACCCGTTCGACGGTATCAGTTTCGCCGCTGTTTTACTCGGCGAGAAGAACACGCATCGCGACTTCGCGTATGGAGCGCACAACAACTTCCCCGAAGGCCCGGCGTTCCCTGTGCGCACCGTCACCGACGGCGAGTGGCGCTACATACGCAATCTCACACCGGATGAAATTTACATC
>JBDNIB010000006.1:0-5374 GCA_041688535.1 Prosthecobacter sp. | reverse complement strand
TGACTGGAACAACGGCGTCGCCAAGGAATAACACCCCAGCAACGTCGGCGCGACCCGCGAGAGGGTGCCGCAGTCGCAGATTCGTTCCAGAAAATGCTTGGGCGGCGGGTGGAGTCCTGATATAAAGTCGAATTTCTCTTATTTTGATGCTTTCGCAGCCCTTTCTGAAACGACTCGATACCATGCTGTCACGCCGCCTGACCACGCGCGGCGTGGTGATGTGCCTGCTCCTCACCAGCAGTGCCAACTTGGTCGCCCAGTCGGCCGCCGTCGCCTCACTGGCCCAGGCAGAAAGCCGTCGGCGGGCGCTGCTGGTTAACAGCATCCATGATGACATCGCCAAAGGGTATCAACTGATCCAAGAAGGTAAGGCGGAGCAGGCTGTCCAAGTTTTCGCCACCGCCTATGAGGCGCTGCCCAATGCCCCACTGGTGCAGGAATCACGACAGGCGGCACGTAACGGCTATGTGGTGGCTGGTTGCATGCATGCGCAAGAATTGCAGGCGAAGGGCCGCTACCCGGAGGCTGCTGCCTTGCTGGATAAACTGCTGGCCCCTGCAGTAGCGCCTGGAGATGCGCGAGTGCTGGCGCTGAAACGCCGTTTTGACGATCCGGACCGCTGGCCTCCGGCCCTGACGGCAGCACACATCGCCAACGTGGAGGCCGTACAGGAGCTGCTGCTCAAAGCGAATTCCTTTCTCGAAATCGGCGATCCTGACCAGGCCAACAAAACCTACCAGGATGTCTTGCGGATTGACCCCACCAACAGCGCCGCGCGGCGGGGCATGGAGCGGGTGGAACTGGAGAAACAGCGCTATTACAAGGCCGCTTATGACCATCAGCGTGCGAAGATGCTCAGCGCGGTGGATCGCGCATGGGAAGATCCCGTGCCGCTGACCGCCCTGGATGTCAGCAGCATGTTCGGCGCCTCCGGCGCGTCCCGCAACCAGGTCCAAAGCGGACGTGAGGCCATCACCCAAAAACTGCGCACCCTGATTTTCCCGCAGGTGGAGGTCGCCGGTGCCACGCTGGGAGAAGTCGCCGAGCTACTACGTGTGCGCAGCCGTGATCTCGACCCGGAAGGCAGGGGCGTGAGCTTCATTCTCAATGTCCCACAAGAGGCGCGTGACAAGCAGATCAGCCTCACCCTGGCCAACATGCCGATGGAGGAGGTGCTGCGCTACGTCAGCGACGCCTGCGGCGTGTCCTATAAGGTGGAGGATCACGCCGTGATGTTCGTCTCCATCAGCGAGCGCAATAATGCCATCACCACCCGCAGCTTCCGGGTGCCGCCCGATTTCCTGCAAAACTCCCCAGCGGGAGATCAGGCACCTGCCGCCCCGGCCGATCCTTTTGGCGCGCAGACACCAGCCGGTGGCGCGCTGGTCATCCGCCGCATGGGAGCCAAAGAGTTTTTGGAAGCACGTGGCGTCACCTTCCCCGATGGCACCAGCGCCAACTTCAACTCCGCCACCAGCACGCTCACAGTGCGCAACACGCTGACGAACATGGAGGCCGTGGAGCTATTCGTCGAGCAGGCCTCCAAATCCTCCCCCAAAATGGCGGTGATCACGGTGCGCATGCTAGAGGTGAATCAGGAAAACCTCGATGAACTGGGGTTTGACTGGCTGCTGGGCGGCGTGGGAACGAATGGCAACAACCTCTTCCTGGGTGGCGGCAGCGCAGGCAATGGTAATGCCTATTCCGCGGCCAATTATCCATTCAGCAGCAGCGGCATCACCTCCCCGCTGACAGGACAGATTGCCGGTGGGACGACTCCGATTCCGTTTGGGGGTGGGCCGATCTCTTCAGGATTGAGATCCGGCTCCTACGCTATTGGCGCGAACTCTCTAGATGCCCTGCTGCGCACGGGTTCCTCCAATGGTTCAGCCAGCGTGGCACCAGGCGTGTTGTCCGTGGCAGGCGTCTTTTCCGACCCGCAGTTTCAAACGGTGATCCGGGCGCTGGCCCAGAAGAAGGGGGTCGACATCAATGCCTCCCCCAGCGTGACCACCAAAAACGGCCTCAAGGCCACGGTCGAGATCACCCGTGAGTTTATTTACCCGACCGAATTTGACCCGCCACAACTGCCGCAGGGCGGTGGAGGTGGCGGCGCGCAAATTGCCACCCCGACGACTCCCACCGCTTTTGACATGAGAAGAACCGGCGTGATGGTGGAAGTCGAGCCCATCATCTCTGACGATGGCCGCACGGTGGAACTGACCATCACGCCCGAATTGACCGATTTCGAAGGCTTTGTGAATTATGGCTCGCCCATCTTTTCACCTGCCAGCCAAAGCGTGCTGCCCATTCAACTGGGTTCTGCAGCCTTGGTTAGCCAGCCGCAGTTGATCACCCCTAACTTCATTTTACAGCCCATTTTCAAGACCCAGCGCGTCGTCACCGGTGTGAAGATCTGGGATGGTGCCACCGTGGTGCTGGGCGGTGCCAAGGTGCAGCAACACACCATGGTGAATGATAAAATCCCGATCCTTGGCGATCTGCCTTTTGTCGGCGGTTTGTTCAGCAGCAACGTGACCAAAACAACGACCAAGAACATCATCATCTTTGTCACCGTGGATGTGGTGGACCCCTCGGGGCAGAAGATCAATCGGGACACGGCGGCGGTGGCGCGGTGATGTCGGCTGAACGGGCGGAAAGTTCAGATTGCCGCGATTTTCCCCGCCAGTTCCACATCCAGCCGCGTCAGGCCGCCCGCGCTATGCGAGGTCAGCCGCACTTCCACCTTGCGCCAGCGCACCAGCAGATCGGGGTGATGGTTCATCGCCTCCGCCATCTGCGCGACTTGCCGCACAAATTCAATGCCCGCCAGATAGCTGGTGAACTTGAATTCTTTCACCAGTTCGTTGCCCGCCACCTCCCAGCCGGGCAGATGGGCGAGTGATTGCTGAATGGCTGCGTCGTCCAAGAGTTCCGGTTTCATGCCTGCCAGCATCAGGCAGGCGGGAATCCGCTGCAAGCATCGGAATTGCTTTCCTTTCCGCTCTGGACTAAATACGCCGCCCCCCTGCCCAGCCCTCGAATGTCCATCGCCAATACCCGCAACTTCTCCATCATCGCCCACATCGACCACGGGAAGACCACGCTCTCCGACCGCCTGCTGGAATTCACCGAGACCATCACCGTGCGCCAGCAACAGAACCAGTTGCTCGATTCTATGGACCTGGAGCGTGAGCGCGGCATCACTATCAAGGCGCATCCGGTGACGATGAATTATAAGGCCCGCGACGGCCAGATGTACAAGCTCAACCTGCTCGACACCCCCGGACACGTCGATTTCAGCTACGAAGTCAGCCGCTCCCTCGCCGCCTGCGAGGGCGCACTGCTGCTGGTGGACGCCTCGCAGGGCGTCGAGGCCCAGACCGTCGCCAATTACAATCTGGCGCTCGGGCAAAACCTGCACGTCATCCCCATCATCAACAAGATCGACCTCCCCAGCGCGGATCTCGACAAAGTGAAGCGCCAGATCGAGGACATCCTCCAGCTTTCCGCCGATGAGGCCGTACCCGCCAGCGCCAAGATGGGCATCGGCATTGAGGACATCTTAGAGGCCGTCATCGCCCACATCCCGCCGCCCAAAGATCCTGGCGACGGCTACCTGCGCGCTTCCGTGTTCGACTCCGTCTTCGATTCCTACCGTGGCGTCGTCAGTTATGTCCGCGTCATGTCCGGCACCATCACCCGGGGTCAAAAAGTGCGCCTCATGGCCTCCGGCAACGATTCCGAAATCAAGGAAGTCGGCACCTTCCGCCCCAAAATGGTCGCCTGCGACATTCTGGAGGCTGGCGATGTCGGTTACATCATCGCCAACGTCAAAACCACCGCCGATGTCAAGATCGGCGACACGCTAACTGAGTCCCGTAAGCCCGCGCCCGTCCCCCTGCCCGGCTTCAAGGAAATCCATCCCCTCGTCTTCAGCGGCATCTATCCCGTGAGCACGGACGACTTCGAAGCGCTCAAACTGGCCGTCGGCAAGCTGCAGATCAACGATGCCGCCTTCACCTTCATGGCGGAAAGCTCCGCCGCTCTCGGCTTCGGCTTCCGCTGTGGCTTTCTCGGCCTCCTACACATGGAAATCGTGCACGAGCGCCTGCGCCGCGAGTTCAACATGGACGTCATCTCCACCTACCCTTCCGTCATTTACGAGGTGAGGAAAACCGACGGCACCGAGCTGATGGTGGACAACCCCACCTTCCTGCCCGCCTCCAACGAGATCGCCGAAATCCGCGAGCCCATGGTGAAGGTCTTCATCATGATTCCGAACGAGCACATCGGCGACGTCATGCAGCTCGTCATGGACAAGCGCGGTCAAGTGAACAACACCGAGACGCTCGACGACCGCCGCGTCCTCCTCCACACCGTGCTGCCGCTCAATGAAATCCTCGTGGACTTCAACGACAAATTGAAATCCATCACCCGTGGCTACGGCAGCATGGACTACGAGCACGCTGGCTACAACGCCGACGACCTCGTGAAGATGGACATCCTCATCGCTGGTGACTCCGTGGATGCCTTCTCCTGCATCGTGCATCGTGGCAAGGCCGAAAGCCGTGGCCGCCAGCTCTGCACCAAGCTCAAGGAAGTCATCCCGCAGCAGCTCTTCGTCGTCGCCATCCAGGCCGCCATCGGCGGCAAGATCATCGCCCGTGAATCCATCAGCGCCCTGCGCAAAGACGTGACCGCCAAGTGCTACGGCGGCGACATCTCCCGCAAACGCAAGCTCTTGGACAAGCAGAAAGAAGGCAAAAAGCGCATGAAGGCCATTGGCCGCGTGAACATCCCGCAGGAGGCGTTCATTGAAGTCTTGAAGAACAATTAAAACCCGTCCCCGGCCCGTCACCGCCATGTTTTTCCTCACTCCCCGCTATCTCAAGCACGCCAAACTCCTGCACAAAGGCGTCACGCGCTTCATCAACTACAAGCGCGATGTCCTGCCGCCGGCGAAGCTGGAGGAGATCACGATCTTGCGCACCAGCCTGGAGGACGCCATGCGCGCGCGTGACAAGGCCCGCATCGCCACGCTGAACAATGAGATCAACACCGCCTGCGAGCGCGCACTGCCCTTTGCCGAACACTCGGACATCGCCGAGAACGTGGAGGTCTTCTTTGTCGCCATCGTCATCGCTCTCGGCATCCGCAGTTACATCGCCCAGCCCTTCAAGATTCCCACCGGCTCCATGCAACCGACGCTCTACGGCATCGTGGCGAACAACACGGAACAGGACACCTCACCAGGCTTCATCAAGCAGTGCAAAGACTATGTGACCGGGCGCAGCTACATCAATGCGGTGTCGAACCACACGGGTAAGCTGGATCGTGACAAGCCGCTCACGGAGCATGGTTTCCTGGGCTT
>JBDNIB010000297.1:0-40742 GCA_041688535.1 Prosthecobacter sp. | reverse complement strand
GGGATCGCCGTCCGCGCCGGGGTTGGGGCTGCCCGTCGGGCCATCGGGACCACGCGGGCCAGCGGGGCCGGGCGCGCCGGGATCGCCGGGATCGCCGACGACGATAGAGGCATCGCCTTGATCACCCTGCAGGCCATCGGCTCCGGGATTGCCGGTGACGCCCTTGCCGCCAGTGGGACCGGCGGGGCCGGGCGGGCCGACCGGCGCAGGGCCAGACGCGGGGGTGCCAGGCACGCCGCTGCTCCCGGTGGGACCGAGCACGCCAGCGCCGCCAGAGAGGCCGATGGGGCCAATGGGGCCGATGGGGCCGGAGTCGGACCACACCAGATGGACGCCAGTGTTGGTCTCGCGCATGCGCGTGACGCCATCCGCACTGACCTCCTGACCGGTGCGATCGGCGAGCCAGGTGACGAGCCGCCAGAGGTCGCGCAGCGTCGCCAGCCCGCGCGTGCTGCGCAGGCGATAGGTCTGCGGCGGGCGGGCGGCGATCATGGCGCAGGATCGGCATCGCGCGGGGTGGTTTCGCGCTGATAGGCCCAGGTGATATTCACGAACCAAACGTCTGCTCCGGCCAGCTTTTCAGACTGCAGGCTGGTGCATTTCCAGCCGTACGGGATGTGATAGGTGTACGCCTCGCCGAGCAGAGTGATACCGCCAACGGCGGGCGGATTCGATGGGTTCCAAAATTGCCCGATCATCACATTCGGCGGCTCGACCGTGGTCAAGAGAGAATCTGACACTGAGATACCGGGGATGTCGTATTCGATCTGCTGCTCATCTACTGTAGCGAGATTGGCGCTGCCAATCGCAACGGGAGGATAGCCGAGGTAAACAGTGCCGCCGATGTTGTGCAGCCCCTGCACGCGGGCGGAGACGGCCTGACCGCTGGTATTGATGCGGCGCTTGGCTACCTTGGTGCCAAGCATGCCCTTGAGCGCAAGCCCGACCTCGTAGTAGCCAGCGGCGCGATGCTTGTGCTGATCGCGGTCAACGACATACATATTTTCATAGCCTGGCAACACGAGATTCGTCAGCTCGCTGCGCAACTGCGCACCCTTGATGAACCAGGCGTGGGATGGCTGCTGCGTGATGATGGAGCGGCGGATTTCATCGAAGCCTTCTTCGGGCGACGACTCGCCGTAGTCAGTCTCGACATAAATCTGAGCGGGATCGGCGATACCTTCGAGCTGCAGGCGGTATTGATAGACCGGCCCCTCTTTGTTGCGTTCGCGTTCGACGATGGGCATGCCGGGGTAGTCGGCGAGGATAGAGCCGACGGGATAGACAGTCGCGCTCTCATCTTGGAAGGAGATTGCGATGGTGTCGAGCTCGCGCGAGCGCTGGGCAAAACGCTGGTCTGGCAATGCGAGATTGGGGCTGCCGTGCTGAATGTAGGGGTCCATTAGGATTCGGTGAGGATGGCACTAGCGAGCGCGACGGGGAGGCGGGCTAATAGCTTGTCGAGGAAGCTATCAACAAGGGTAGAGTTGCCGCCTGCAGGCGCACCTTGCGCGGCAGCATTGGCGGCGTGATGATCCTGCATTGATTGGCCGGAATTGAAGGCGTTTTGTGTGTAAAAGTCCGACATGCCGCCACTACTGCCGATGTTCCCTGCCTGCAAATCCCAGAAGCCTGCGAGACCGCCGTTTTTGCTCATTGGGCCACCGCGCGCGAGCGAGCGGCTGGGCGGAGACAGGGGACCGCTGGGGCCGCCGAGGCCGAAGCGAGAATCGGGATCGAGATCGTCTTTGATCACGCGGCGGATTTTGCCGCGCTTGCCATTCGCGCGATCTTCGAGATCGCTCATTTTTATCGCGAGGCTGAGTGCATCGTGTTTGCTGAGGCCGTTTTGTTGCTCCAGGCTTTGCGACCGCTGCAGGATGCGCTGCTGCTTTTCGATTTCATCGACTTCGCGCGTGCGACCGGATGCCTTGGCCTGCAGGAGCTTGTACTCGAGCGCGGTGTCCATCACGCTACCACGCCGTGCAGTGGCGGCTGCGGCAGCGGCCGTGGCGGCTTGTTTGGCCGCAGCCTCGGCTTGCTCGGCAGCGCGTCGGGTGGCCTCGGCTTCGCGTTCTTTTTCCGTTGAGATCTGCCGTTGCGAATTGAGGAGCTGGGATTGAATGGAGACGCGGCGGGATTCGGCGTCGATGATTGCCAGTGTGTCCAGCTTGGAAGCGCCTTTGAGTTGATTCTCTTCGGCGAGCGCTTTTTGTGCATCGACGCTCATGATCGCGATGCGCTGGGCCAGCGTCATTTGATCAAGCGCGGCATCTTTTTTCTGTTCATCGAGCTGCGTTTGCGCGGCGGCGATTTTGTCCATCTCGGACTGTTTTTCTTTCGCGGCAGTGGCATCTGCCATCTGCTGTTCAGCGGCGAATTTTGCGCGCACGTTGTCCTGCATTTTGCCCTTGATCTCGGTCGGGGCGGTGTCGAATTTCGCCAACTCGCGGCGCATTGCGACCTCGCGAGTGAGCTGATCAGCCTCGGCATCGCGGCCTGCGGCGCGGGCTTGCGCGATGCTGAGTTCTTCTTCCGCAGTCTTGACGATTTGCTCCATCAAGTCCTTGCGACCTTGCTCATGCTTTGCGGCGAGCTCGGCGGAGGCGTCGCGGCGGAGATCGTAGTTCTTGGTGCCTTTGCCAGTCTCATCAAACGTGGTCCACGACAGCGCGCGGGCGGCACCTTCGAACATACCGCTGCCGGTGCGGCTGCTGGCGTCGAGCTTGAGTTCATCGGCGCGCTCTTGCATTTTTTCCATGCCACTGATCATCTCCATGATGCCGCCCACTTTCAAAACGCGAAGGGATTGATCGAAACCACCGGCTTCTTTTTGCAGCGCCTGGAGAGCTTCGACGCCTTTTTGCTGCATGCCGTAGAACAGGCCGCCGACGGCGACGAGACCGCCGACGATCATGCCGGCAGGCCCGAACACAGAGAGGAGCTGTGAACCCTGCTGCGCAATGATGGTGCTGGCCTTGGTGCCCATCTGCATCTGCACGGCGATGTCCTGCGCCTGCATGGCGGCATTCCCGACGGCCCATTTGCTACCGCCGGACATCGCGCCGCCGCGCGGCATCGAGCGCTGGGCGAGTGAGTATGCCTCGCGCTGCGAGACATTGGTCTGCTGCTGGACGGTGCGCATGCGCTCCAGCAGGCTGATGCGCTGCTGAATGGAGGCGGCTTCTTTTTTGTTGCCGCTGATTTGCGCCTCAAGTAGCGAGAGCTGCATGCGGCCATCGGCGGCCATGCGTTGCGAGCGGCGGGCCTGTTTGGCATCCAGCCCCTGCAACTGCTGATCCATGCGGGACACGCCGGCGAAAACCGGGGCGGCATTAAATCCGAATTCGACGACGGCGGGCATGATGGATGGAAGGGTGAGCTAGCGAGAGCGTGGCGGTGTCAATGCGGGCGAAAAAGTTGCCGGACTTTGAGCCACCAGCGGCCGCGCCGACTGAGCTGGGGATCGGGCCAGACCATGACCTGGCCGTCGAGGATGGCAGCGGCGTGCAGCAGCGCGCGGCCCTGCGCGAGTGGCAGGTAGTCCCGAATGTAATCGTAGGGTGTGAGGGGCTGGCCCGCTGCATCGGCAGCGTGATCGAACAGCCCGTGACAAGCCTTCGCGAGGAGGATGACATAGCATGCCTCCTCCGAAGGCTGGGCTAGTTTCCCGATTCGTCAGCGTTGACGTGGCGGGGGCGGGCGATGGCGCGGGTGGCGTCGGCAGCGGTGAGGAGTTCGTTGGTGACATCGGCGAGCTTTTGCAGCTCATCGATGCCGACGTTTTCATCAGTCCATGCATCGATGGACTCTAGCAAACGGCCGCGATCATGGACGAGCGCGCGCCAGTCGCCAGGCACATGAGCGGCAAGCCAGAGGATGATCTGCGCATTGCGCACATGGCCGGTGCTGCCGCCGGTTTCGCTCATGTAAATTTCATTGGCGTGGTCCTGTAGCGCGGCCTGCGCGGGAGTGCCTTCGGCCTCGCGCGCGGCCTTGATCGCGGCGATGGCAGCGGCGGAAAGCATGGGCGAGGGAATGCGCAGGTAATCGTAGAGGGCGGCGCGTGAGGACGTCCAGAGCAGGGGTTTGCCATGCCAGGTGATGCTGCCGATGACGGCGGCGGTGCGGGCTTGGGCGGCGGTGTGATCGGCGAGGTGATCGGCGGAGTCGTCAGTGAGGAGAGTGGGTGACATAGTGGGGTGGGGGTGTGTGGGTGAGGGGAACCGGACCGGCTCAAGCCGGGACTACAATACGGGGAGGCGGACCGGCTAAAGCCGGGACTACGAACTCAGATGCTGTAGTCGGGGGCGGTGGGGCGATGGGGGAGTTGTCGGAAGTCGGCGAAGTGGGAGAGGATTGTGGCGAGTTCGCGGGCGAGGCGGGGGTCGATGCGCAACTCAGAATGATCACAGCGGGGGATGTTCAAAAAGCACAGACCGCGCCCGGCGAAATGACCGAGCTCGCAGGTGCGCTCGGTGGCATCCGTGAGGCGGATGATGGTGGCGTGGTTGTCGTGCCAGGTGAGCATGAGGAGGGTGGAATTAAAGGGGCGCGGCGGGGAGTTGGTTGTGCAGCGCGTTAGCCTCCCATGCCGCGCGCATCTGATCGACGGCGGCGCAGACATCGGCGAGCTCGGAGTCGAGCAGCGATAAATTGTGCTGCCGGCTCATGTGCTCGAAGAGCAGCCAGAAGGCAGAACCAGATGGGAGTGTGAGGGGAAGCGGACCGGCTGAAGCCGGAACTACGAACGAAGAAGGCGGGGCGGAGTGTTTGGCGGACATGGAATTAAAGTTGGTCGTCGCAGGTAGCGGCGTTCTTCCCAGCAGATTTTTGCGCTATGGCCTCCATTGCACCGGCTATCCGCTCATGGCATTTCAAGCTCATGCGTAGCCGTTCTTCGATTCGCTCATGGCTGGATTTCACAGTATCCACCATTTCGGTGCGGCCTTCCTTGCTGGCGATGCGGCAGAGGACTGCACCGACTGTTACGCCCAACGCGAATGTGATTCCGGCGAAGAAGTTGTGTAAAATTTCGATCATTTTCGGCATTGGTTGGTGGTCACAAAAAGAGGGAACCGGACCGGCTGAAGCCGGGACTACAATACGGGGATCAGGGGATGCGGAAGTGGTCGCGGACTTCGTTTTCTAGTTTTGCGCTGGGGTTTTCGGGGATGAGGGCGCGGCGGTTGCTGAAAGGATCTTTGATGAGCAGGCGCTTGTTGATTTGTTTGAGCTGGCCGAGGATGGATGCGTAGTGGTACGCGGCGTTGTAGCCCTGCACGACGGGGTGCTGCGGATGGGTGAGGCCGAGCTGCAAGTTTGGTTTGCGCGGGTAGATGCGGGGGAAGAATTGCGCGACAGGAAGCAGGGCGGCGGCAGTGGGGTTGTCCAGATATTCGAGCGTCATGTCGGGGAATAAATAGCGGCGGCGGCCGGGGTTGCCGTCGATGTTGATGACGGGCAAACCAGCGACGGCGACGGCGGCGGCGAGCGGGAGATCCACGGTGGCATGTAGCGCGGGGGCGAGCTGCAAGCGCGAGTCTTCGATGCCGACCTCGTAGCGATAGAGCGGCGAGCCTGCTGCGCGCTGCAGGCGGTAGCTGGTGGCAGTGGCCTGCATGTGCATGATCTGCTCGAAATTGTGGCAGGCGGCGAAGCCGCAGA
This sequence comes from Prosthecobacter sp., assembly GCA_041688535.1. GTDB lineage: Bacteria > Verrucomicrobiota > Verrucomicrobiia > Verrucomicrobiales > Verrucomicrobiaceae > Prosthecobacter. Next base: position 35,075 of record JBDNIB010000297.1, on the reverse strand, counting down.
GGAAGGGATGATCGGGATCCAGCTTGTTAAGCGTGCCTTCTTTCCAGCCGCGATAGAGATCGTCGCGCGAGGGTAGCTGCGGATGCAGCAGCGATTTATCGCTGACCTCGAAGCGAAGGTTTTTCCAGTTATCAAGCTCGACGATTTCGGTTTCGTTGATGGTGACGCGGAAGCCTAAACCGGAGAACGTGGCGGCAATTTTGTGATTGTTGGTGGTCCAGCTCATGGTGTTAGGCGGGGAGAGTCGGACCGGCTGAAGCCGGGACTACAATACGGGGGAGACGAAAAAAAACGCCGCATGCGCTGCCAGGGGAGAGGCAGGCATGCGACGCGGAACGTGCAACACGACACGGGGACATAGAGATGGATGGAAGGGGGTGCTGGATGCTCGCGCGCGAGCTAGCCTTGCGGCTGGTGCCCGTCCAGCGCGGGCCTATTTTGTTGGGTAGCTTTTATGCGGCCAGGGCAGCGGCCGAAAGGACGAACGGATAATAGACGAACGGCTGAGTGATCTGCAGCCCGTCGTCGCCGCGCGTTTGCTTGGGGTTGTTCAGGCAGATGGTGGCGGACTCGCTGATGCGGAAGCCGTGGATGTTGCTGTTGACCGGCAGATTGACGAGATCGGTGACGGCACTGCCGGGATGGGCATTGCCAAGGCCGTAGGGGAGGCCCAGCGCGTTGCGGCGCGGGCGCAAGCTCATTTCGCCTTCGATGCGCGGGTCTTCGTAGCGGACGTATTCGGTCGCGCGGGAGGCGCCTTTTTGCATGACGGCATCACGCATCGGAGAGAGGTCGAGGCTGAGAATGAGCGCGCCGTCCTCATCTGCGAGGTCGGAGACCTTGACGCCGTGCTCGATGATTGGCTCAACAAATGGATCGGGGGTGTCAGGCATGGGAGTGAGAGTGAGAGGTGAGGATTGCGGCGAAAAATTAAGGCGCGACCGAGAGCGCCGAACCGAGCAGGCCGGGGGCGCGGAAGACGCATTTCGTGGTCGAGATGGCGATCATGAGGACGTTCGGATAGAGGCCGCCAGCGGAGAGATCGGCGGCGGGGGCGATGCCGCCGGGAGTGGCGGAGCAGACATAGACCATGGTGCTCATGACGAGCGTGGCACCAGGGGTGAGGTCATCGGCATACCACACGACGGCGAGAGGCTGCGTGTTCAGCGCGGCGTGCGCACTGATGCCGATGACTTGGCTGAGCGCGGCGTCATTGGCATCGGCGAGGACGAATTTTCCCGTGCTGGCGGAGATCGCGATGAGCTGGCCGGCGGTGATCGTGGCACCGGCAATGCCGGTGTGGAATTTTGCGCCAGCACCGGGGAGGAAATTCGCTGGCGTGACGGTGAGATCAGCGGCGAGGGCGGGCAGGACAGGGAGCCAGAGGAGGAGCGAGAGGAGGAGGAGGTGTTTCATGGGTGAGGCGGTGTGACGATGGAGGGGGCGTGTCAAATGAGGGCGGGGGGCATGGGGCGTGGGGCATGGGGCTGACCGGACCGGCTGAAGCCGGGACTACGAACGGGGATCCTGAAAAAGATCGCCTTGTGAGAGCCGCTTGACGATCTCGATGCATTGGCTTTCGCGCTGCTCAATGCCGATGGCGCGCTTCCCCTGAGCGCGCGCGACGGCGAGCACGGTGCCACTACCAGCAAAGCAATCCAGCACGCTGCCGCCGGGAGGAACGCAATATTCCAGCAGGGGCGAAATCAGCGCCTCCGGTTTTTGCGTTTCGTTGACTGCGTAGCCCTGACAACTGTTGGCGTAGATGACTGAGCGCATGAGCTTTTGGCCCTCTTGTATTCCAAGTTGTCCTTTTGTTCCGAGGTGGGGCGTCTTGCCGCGTTGCATCATCTTTGTGGCGCGATGCTCGCCAACGCGCGGGACGGCCTTATGGAGCGCCGCCCAATCCCCCTGATAAAGATGAACCGCCAGTTCATGCACGCGGCGGAACCGATCTGAGGCAATCCCGCTGCCATTGTGTTTTTCCCAAACGATGTCCTGCGCAAGTTTCCACGCGCCAAACTCATCGCGCCGATCCCAGAACATCCGCAACGAGCCGAAACACCAAAACGAGTTGGTCAGTGGCGCGAGCAGCGAAGGCCAGCCGACAGGCCAGGTGTCCCATTCAAGATTAGTTTCGTTGTAGGGCGGGTCGGTGACGGCGGCGTCAACGGGCTGCAGGTGCGGTAGTATCTCGCGGCAGTTGCCGTGGTAAAGAGTGATGCCGTCGCGGTCATAATACGGCGCGGGTGGAAGTTGTTTCATGCGGTGGAAGGGGCTGACCGGACCGGCTGAAGCCGGGACTACGAACGGGGGAGGCGGACGGGCTGAAGCCCGAACTACGAACAGGGTTAGACGGTGAGGTGGAAGGTGATGGCGACGGCGGATTCGATGGGGCCGGTTTCGGTGCGTTGGACGCGGACGGCGGCGGGGGGTGTGACGTGCTCGATTTGGTAGCCGAGGCGGGTGCTGTAGTTTTGCGCGGCGAGGTGGAGGGCGAGCTGGTGGTGATCGGCCAGGCGGAGGGCGATGGCGTCCAGCCAGGGATCGGTGGTGGCGCGAGCGACGGTGCCGCGCGCGCTGATGGTGACGGTGAGCTGGCGCGAACGATTGGTGCCCTGCTCTTCGGCGGTGATGCAGATGCGCGGGTCGAGGTCGTCGGTGTCTGCGTCCATTTTGAGGAGCGCGCAAACGGCAGCGGCGGGGATGCCGACGGCGCGAGATGCGGCGGTGTCGAGGTAGCCGTGGATAAAGTTGGTGAAGATGAGATCGCGCATGAGCGGAGGTGTTAGTGGAGGAGGCCAGCGGCCTTGGCGGCGGCGCGGATGGCAAAGGGGGCTTCGCGCGCCATGGCACGCTGGCGGTGCATATCCGCGAGCGTGAAAAAGCGCTGGAGGTGACTATTCAATGCACCGGCCTCAAGGCTGATGCGCACGCTGGTACTCGCGCCCTGCTGCGTCTCGGCGATCTGCGCCGCACCCCAGGAGCCGGAGTGCCGCGCGACCCACGCGGGGACGCCACGCAGGGGGCCGAAAGCCCCGCTGTAACTGTTTACTAATGCGGCGGCGAGGAGGCCGACGTTGCCCTGCTTTAGCTTGATATAGGAGCGGACATAACGGGCATCCGTGACGAAGAGTGTCTTGGCCTTACCAGTCACGACACCGTTGCGCCTGCGGAGTTTGTGCTCCGCTCCGTCGTCGCCAGTGAAGTCCACGATCTGCGGTACACCGAGTCGGCGGGCGAGGGCATTCGCGGCAGTCCAGTCCCGCCGCTGCACGGCCGCCCAATAGCCTGCGGCGACAGCCGGATTTTTCGCTTTGAGTTGCTTGTACACATCGCCCGGGGTGCCATAGACTTTCCAGATGTCCGTTTGAACTTTGCTCGCGCCCTGCTTTCGGGCAGCGGGGCCAGTGATGTCGCGGTCCATGCTGACGGGCGGGACGATCTGCACGAGGCCCTTGTTTTTTCCGCTGGAGCTGATGAGCACGCGCGCGTGCTTGTGCAGGAGCACGGTGGCCTGCGCGCTGACAAAGTGCGGATAGGCGCGGAGCTGGCTAAGCAGCTTCGGCATACCCTTGATGCGGGCGAGCTGGCTCATGCGGGGGCGGGGAGTAGGCGCTCGGCCTTGAGCGTCCAGACAAGATCGGTGGCATTGTGCCCGGCAACGTCGTCGATCTGGTAGATCACGGTGCCGAAAGTGATAACGCTTTTTTTCGCGGGGGCGGTGGCGAGTAAGACCTTGCGCACGGTGGCGACGAGGGGCTGCAGCCGACGCCAGAGGCCGGTGGTGGTGTCCATGCGGTGCTGGACTTCACCGAGATGCACAGCGGCGACATAGCTGGTGCCGCCGATGCTGATGCTGCCGGGCTGTAGCTGCTCTTTGCCGCCCGCGAGGCCGCTGGTAGTCATGACACCAGTCTGATGCCGCTGGCGGGCGCTGAGGACGGCGGAGAGGGTCATGGGGGAGAGCCGTTGTCAATCTGACAACACAAGGACGCCGTGGTCCCCAACCAAAAGACCACGGCGAGCTTGCATGAAAGCCGGTCTGCGCGACCGGAGATTTTTACGAGAGCAGTGCGGCGTCTGCGGCAACGGCGTCCGGGGCTTTTTTCGCGGGCTTGGCCTTCGGAGCGGGCGCTTTGAAACGATGTGACTTGGCGGGGGAGTTGCCAGCCCACAATTCGAGCACGGGCCGATCTGGCGCGGGCGCGAGGCCGAGGGTGGTGGCGCGCTTGAACTCGTTGAGCGCCTGATCGTAAGGCATGGCGTCGCCGAGGGGCGTGCCCTGCCGCCGGTCGGCGGACAGGGCGATGAGGAGGGCGAGCTTCATGGGGCTTAGATCGGGGTGGTGATGAGCTTGAGCTGCGCGGCATCGCCAAGGCCGAAGCCGTAGTGGCATTCGATAGTCTGATACTCCTGATCAGTGTTGGCATCGGCACCGTGATAGTATTGCAGCACGAGACCTGAGTCATCGACGAGCTCCTGGTAGTCGAAGAGATCGCCACGGATAGCGGGGGTAGGTGGCACCGGGGCGAAGCCGATGAGGATGGCGGATGGCATGACCGCGAACCCGGCGATGTTTTCGTACTCGCGCACCGTGCCGGCGGTGATGGTGGTGGTGAAGTCCAGTACGGCACCGCCGAGGGTGGCGGAGACGGTGAAAGTCGTGGTGCTCGGCACGGCCGCCACGAAGTAAGCGGTGGTGGCAGCAGTGATGCCTGAGCCACCTGAGAGCGTCGGGAAGATGAGGCGATCTCCAACGGCCAGACCGTGCGCGGCACTGGTGGTGATGACATCGGTGGCGGAGACACCACCAGTGATGGTGAGCGCGGCGACGTTGTTGGTCGGCACGCCAGCGGACTCGTACACATCAAAGCCGAGGATGCGGGAGAGGACGCCATCGGTGAAATTCGACCCGCCATCGGCGCGCTTGGCGGCATCAATGATTTGAGCCTGCTTCAGCAGGTTGCCAGCGTAACTCGGATTGAGAATGAGGGCGCGATCGCCTTCGGGCCAGTAGCTATCGACGCACAAGGTGCGCAGATCGGCGACGTCGTTTTCATCAAAGTTGGCAGCGGTAGTGGCGGCAATCGTGGCACCTGTGAAGGTCTTGGCTTTGACGATGCCGAAGATGTCCGCGAGGATGTCTTCGGCAAGTTTGCGGCCTTTCATTTCACCGTGTTTAACGGGATTGAACATCGGCTGGCGGGCGCGCTCGGTGCCGGTGAAACTGAGCGCCTGCACCTTGTTGGTGAAATTTTCAATTGTGCGCGACTCTGTGGCAGTGGCGGTAGCGAGCGCGATGCGCGAACCGCTGGGGGTGCGCGTCACGCTGTCGCTGGTGGCAAGCGGATAAAATGGGACGGCCATTTGGTCATCGCCCTTGAGCTGGACGTTACGGTAAACCGTGCTGAAAGCCAGGAGCGGCAGGAGGCGGCGCTTGATGGCCTGCATCGCAGAGTCGAGGACTTCGGTGAGCTGCAGATTGGAGTCGATAGTGTTTGCCATAATAAGAGAGGGTGCGGATTCGGGAGATGCTGAATGTCAAAAACGCGGCTTAGTTTTAGGCGGCGCGGTTGTTGAATTGTTTGAGCAGGGCGCGGCGCTCGTCGGCGGTTTTGAGCTTGCCCAGGGCGGTCTCCAACTCGACGCGGTTGGCAGGAATATCGGCAGGCAAGTCGGCACTGGGGGCGGGCAATTTGCCAGCGGCAAAACCGAGAGCGGCGATGTGCTCCGCGCTCTTTGCAGCGGCGCGTTTTTCGACATCGCGCTCTTGCGCGCAGAGGGTGGCGTGCTCTTTGGCGAGCGTGGTTTTTTCGCCTTCCAGCGCGGTGAAATCGGTCTGCAACGCGGAGAGACTGGCCTGCGCGGTGGCGAGCTCGGCCGTGCGCGTGACGAGGGCGGCCTGAGCGGCGGCGAGATCGGCCTGGACGGCGGTGAATTGTGCCGCGGGAGCGATGCCCTGCAGAGCCTTGAGCGCGACACCGAGACGCTGCGACATCGGCAAAGTTTTGTCTTCAATGGCGGCGATGGCGGCGGCGGCATCGACGATGGGGGTGTCACCACCACCGGCGCTGGCGTGCTCGCTGGCGGCGGTGAGGAGGAAGAGGGCGTGGCGAGGTTTGAGCATGGAGAGGGGAGGTAGAGGTGACTGCGGCGATGGGGGCGGGGTGTCAAACGAACGGGGGAGGCGGACGGGCTGAAGCCCGAACTACGAACGGGGAAACCGGACCGGCTGAAGCCGGAACTACGAACGGCTAGAGGAGGCTGACGAATTCGTCCCAAGAGGAGACGATGCCGTCGGCGAGGCCGTGGCGGATGGCGTCGTCGGCTGCGTACATTTTTGCATCGCGCAAGGATTCTTCGCTGGCTTTGGGGCGGCCGGATTTGACGGCGGCGATGAACTCAGCATTGCATTTGTCCACGGTGCCCTGGAGGTATTCGCGGTCTGCCTGCGTGAGATCGCGACCGGGCATGCCAAGGGCTTTGTGCGTGCCCTGGCTGAAAAGCTCCAGCGCGTAGCCTTGCATCTGCATGGCGACTTTAGGATTCAAGAAAGCTAAATAAGTACCGATGCTGCCAAGCGAGGCGGAGCCGGTCATGATAACCTCATCGCACTGGCTGGCGATCCACTCGGCAGCGGATGCAATGTGAGTGTCGGTGAACGCATAGACCGTCTTGCCGCGCGTCTGCGTAGCCTGCTTCACCAGGGCGGCGAGTTCAGGGGTGGCGGTGGTGCGACCACCGGGAGAGCCGATGTCGAGCACAATGGTTTTAATATCCTTCGCGGCGAGGGCTTGATTGAGCGCGTGCGAGATGCGGTCGGGATTCAACGCGCCCATGCACGCCTCGGCGAAGGGGGATGCACCCTTGCTGATCATGCCATTGAGCGGAATGACGGCGATGCCGGGCTTGCCATCAATGGTCCAGTAATAGCTAGGGTCTAAGATGGTGGTGGGGGCAAACGGACCATTCGATTGCATCGCGGGCATGGCGATCTGTTTGCGCATGTGCGCCGATCCGCCAGTGGCCTTAACGTGCTGGGGGCTGGTGGGACCATCGGCGGCGCTGGCGGTTAATGGCGCGGAGTCCTGCACCTGGCCGGTGATGCGCGGCCAGAGATACATGTGGCAAGCAAGCATGGCGCTCTGCTCAAGCGCCAGCGGCTCGAAATAAAAGGCGCGAGCGACGTGATGGAAATTAATGGTCTCATTCATGAGCGGTGGGGGCGGTGATCTGCGGCGCGCATGATGGACTCATGCATTTCGGCGATTTGTTGGGTAGTCGTGGAGCTTTCAGCAGCGGCATCTGCCTGCTCCTGACTGGCAGTGGTACCGGTGCCGATTTCGGGGTAAGCTTCGGCATAAGTAAGGCCGCGCGCGGCGATACCTTCCTTGATGTATTGGCGCTCGTCGAGGTATTGATCAATCTCAATCTGCCAGTCGTCACCGACGAAGCCGTAAAGACTTTTCAGCGTGATCATGCCGCGCTTTGCCTGCTCGATGTGCAGCCTGCCATCGCGACCAAAATCTACAGTAAGGCGCTTGGGCAGCAGCCAGGTGTGCAGCTCCCAATCGGGCGCGTCTTCGATCTCGCCCGCCTCGATCATATCGCGCTGCCACGCAAGAAAATAGGGGCCGAGGAACTGCTCGACGAGCTCCTGCTGCTCGACCTCAATCTGTGACTGTGCATCAGCCATGATGAAGCGCGTATTGGCACCACCGAGCTGTGTGATATTCCACAGCAGTTCTGGCGAAAACTTGAGCGCCCAAGCGACATCACGCACGAGATTTTCGAGATGGGATTGCACATTGGCATCAGGGTGCGCTGACTCGATGACTTTGAACGACTGGCCCGGCTTGAGGTCCTGCGTTTGTCCACTGCCGAAAAATTGCTCCATCGTCACAAACTTGCCCGTGGCAATTTCGACTTCCGTGGTGGGGCGGGGCGACAGCACGCCGCGCGCGCCGGCCTGCACGGCACCGGGGAGCGGCTGCTGCTGCTGCTCCAGGGCATAGGCGATCTGTTCGCGCATTTTGATGCCTTTAGTAATGGCGTGCATGATCTCGCCGCGATCGAGAACTTTGTTCAGGACGGGATAGAAGCGGGTAAGTCCACGCACCTGCCCGAAGCGCTCGTAGTTCGCGCAAAATAGGACGTTTTGCGCTGGCACATCGACGCTGGTTTCGCGGCCGGTGGCAGCGTCAGTGCTGAGCAGGCGATAGGCAAGCGGGCCATTGTGCTGATCGAGCTGAACCCCATCATGCCAGCGCTCTCCAAGTACTACCCGGGTAGTGCTTTGCCCGATCTGATGCGACTCGTAAAACATGACGCGCAAGCGGCCGGCTTCGTTGCGGGCAAGCACTGGGGCGACGTCGCCATCTTTAATTTTGCCGCGCACGATGGCCTGCTGCGCCATGCCGCAGGTGAATTTTCGGGAGAGATCGAAGGTGCCAGCGGCTTCGGCGCGCGCATTCCAGAGCTGCCGCAGGCGCTGATTTCGAGCTTTGTTTTTGCCGAGCGGATACGGAAAAAGACCGGTGCCGCAGATCATGCGGGCGACGCCATCGACGCCGCGATGAATCAAGCCGCCGCCCGAATTGTAAATATATCTGGCGCGGCGAAGCAGCTCTGTGCGCGAATAGGCATCAACCTCTTTCAGCGTGTCCAACGTCGGGATATAGATATAGCCGCGATCGCGCGAAGTGGTGTCCGCTCCCTGAAACGAGCCCCATGCGGCGGATGGGGTCGGCATGAAGGGCGTGGACGAATCCACGCCAATCATCGACGCGGCGTGTTTGCGATTTTTTTTGTGGCGTGAACTCATCCGAGAATGCTGGGAGATTGACTGAAATCGCCGTGCCGAACGGAGCCATCGCCGACGCGAGTGCCGGCAGCGGCGGTGGCCTCATAGCTCTGCAATGCGGCCTCGTAGAGCTGCAGGAGAACGGTGGCGGGCAGGCTGCGCTCCGCCGTGCTCGACCCGCCGTCGGCGCTGATATTGGTAACGTACTCATCACCCGCCATCACGGCGGTAAAAGCGGCATCATGCAGCCCGCCAAGATACGCGGCGGGATCCGGCATGGCGCGCGCGCGCCGCAAGATGCCCGCGATGAGAAGTTCGGAATTTAGGACGGTGGCAGCCACAAGGCGCGACGCGTGTCAAAGTCCGGGCTAAGTCGGTGCGGGTAGCTGAGCGGCAGGCGCGGTGGCATCAAGCATAAGCTGCTCGGCACCAGCGTCGCCATAGACGGGGAGGACCAATAGCAGCGTGCCGTAGCCGACGATTTTTGCGACGATGCCCTCGGCCTCGCACATGACTTTAGCGCGGTCGAGGATGGCGAGCTGGTGGCGTTGGATGTCGGTGATCATCAAGGGCGATGCGGTGGCGCATGCGAGAGCAGGGATGTCAATCTGGCAACGGCAGCGACTTGAGCTCTTCGCGAAACTCCTGCAGGCCGCCGTATTGATACTTCAGGCAATCGCCCCAGTCATTCGGGCCGCGTTTGATTTTTTCATGCACCCATTTATTCGCGGACTTGTCGTAAATTTCAGCGGTGAGTTCGTTTTCCAGCTCTGCCGGATAATCGAGCGGCAACCAAAGGCGCGGCGCTTTGCGCTTTTGCATTTGGCCGATGTAGATTTCGTTTTTGAGGCCGTGATCGAAAAACATGCGCACGGCAATTTCTTGGCCGTCGATGTAATCTGTCATGAGGCGCGAGAGCCGCCCACGATACTCCTCATGTTTGCCCTCGCCACGACACGGGTGGAGCTGCCAGCCGGCAGGGTGGATTGCGCAGGCGGTGGTCTGATGTTTGATGCAGGCGCGATACACTTCATCGCGACGATGCCCCGAATCGAGCAGGCCGGAGAAGATGTACTCCGGCTGCGATCTACCGGCGACGTAATAAGGTCGCGTGCGCAAATCATTGAGCTGATCCTCGTCACTTAGACGGCCGAGATCGACAAGGAAATTTTCTGCATCCGAGTTCCACGCGCACACCATGTACTTTAGATGGTCCCACTGTTTGTCGATAGTCACGAAAAGCATCGCCGGACGGAACGGCAGCGGTGAGCTGAACTGGCCATGGCGATAGGCGAGCCGGAAAGACTCGCCAAGCTGCACCCGCACTCGGCTTTCGGTGCCGTCGGCGGCCTTGATCATCTGCTCCTCAACACGCCCGGCCTGCAATGCCTGCACCGTTTCTTTCGTGATGCTATAGGTTTCATTTTCCCAGGGCATACCTTCGTGGTTCATGCGAAAATACTTTTTCGCTTCCTCGGTCGGATTGATGACATTCGACTGTAGCCACATCTTCATGAGGTTGCCCCAGTTGACGCGCTCAAAGAGCGAGTAAAGGTCTGAAATCTGGTATGACTCGACGCCTGGCTCGGGTGGCACATAGTTTCCATTCGGCGGACGGCGGCGTTGTGCTTCCGGGGTTGGCACCCAAACGCCAGCGTTGACCATTGCGCGTTTTTCGTGTTCGTGGATAGGCTGCTGGCAAAGCTGGCATTGATAGTACGTCTCCGCCACCACGCGCTGGAGGTTCCAGCCGGAGTCTTCTTTGCAATGATTTGCGACGAGAAATTTTGTCAGGAATTCAATGCGCTGATCACAGCGAGGACACGGCACAAGGAACTTTTTTTGTGTGCCGTTGATGTATTTGAGATCGATGACGCCGCCCGCATCTTCTGGCTTTGATAGCGCGAGCAGCAGACCATCGGTGACATCGGTCTGGCGCGACTTGGCGCGGTCGTACGTCGTGGTGCCCTGCGACACAATGTGTTTTTCTAACTCGTCGAGGATGATCAAGCGGTACCAGATTTCCATGAACGGCCCATCGGAGCCAGAGCCGGAGATCATGATGTCCATGTTTTTTAGCGAGATGCGCGAAAGCGTGGCGTCGTTTTCATCATCGGTCATTTGCGCACCGGCGATTTTTTGCACTGATGGCAGAATACGGCGCTCGCCGACTTCGCGCGCTTTTTTGTCTGAGTTGATCGAGTACAACGCATTGCCAGGCCAATTGTCAGGCATCCAGCGAAGTATGTTCAGCGCGGCCTCGGACACGCCGGTACGCGATGATTTCATGAACACGCCTTCGCGCACTTCCGGGCGCAGTGGCAGCTCTTGCCATTCGCGCGTCCACGGGGTAAAACTCGAATTATACTGGCCGGGCTTGGCGCTCATTTTTTCATCTAGCCACACATGCCGCTCCGCCCATTTCCACACCGGCTCTGTAGGTTGGGTCTGCATCACAGAGGCGACAAGATCGAGCAAGAAATCACTCTCCGGCGTGCCGATGAACTGCTTGGCTTGCGCGACGGAAAAAAGGTCACTCATTGGTCGGTTGATAGCTAGATACAAAGCGCGTTGATTTGAGATGCACGAAACATTTGTCACGCCTGCGCAAGACTATCTCGCGCCGTTCAGGCGGCGGCATTTCCGGCGCGAGTTGTTCAGCGAGATCAAGCAGCTCATTGGTGAAGCTTTGCCGCAAGACTCCGAATATCCGCACCAGCTCCGTATTGATGACGCGCGTGCGCATCACTTCGCCTTTGCCCTCCTGGATTTTTACGATGTCTTTTTCCCACTGGCGGAGGGTGCCGACGAGGCTTTGCCATTCGCGCCGAAAATTATTGGCTTGGGCCAGATGACCGCTCGCCATGCAGCGCTGGAGCTGTTGAAATGTGGCGACAACGAGCGCGCGAATTTGCTGCAAGCCCATGTCTGTCGCAATATCCATGCTCATATCGAGCACGACGGGATCCCCCGTCGGGTCACCCATCGACGCGGGGGATGGTGCGGGCGTGGTAGGCGGCGCGCCAGGCGGGTCAATTGCCGCGTCCGGCTGCTCGTGGCGCAGCAAATAAAGCGGCACACGCCATTCCATGTGCCGCCGCCACCAGTCAGCCATGAGGCCGGGCGAATCAAAGGGCGGCATGTCTGCCGGCGAAACCTCGCGCCCTTTTGCAATCCAGCGCTTTAATTTTCGCTCAGGATCTTTGCCCGCCAGCTTAAAAAATTTGGCGTAGTAAGCGAGCTTGAATCGATAGGTCTCGCTGGTGGCGCGTTTCGCCATTGGCTTGCCAACGGGGAGCACGCTGTCCAGCTCTTTTTTGTGCGCCGCCGTCAGCACATGGCCGAGCGCGTAGCGCCGCATGAGTGCCGCGCATCGCGCGCTTGCGAATTCCGAAGGCACAGCTTGAGCGAGGGGGGTAGAGATGCTTTCGGCCATCAATCTTGGCAAGTGTCAATTCAAAGTGTCATTTTGCAATTTGGGGGCGCGCTCAAAAAAAGGGGCAGGGACGATAATCCCGCCTGAGACTCAGAACGAGGCTAAAAGATTCCTTTTTTTCGCCGCCAGCAGCTAGCTTTTGGAGGTGCATGGGACATTTCCAGCCACTCGGCTAGCTATCACCACCGACAGAGCAAAAGACCGGACTTCCAAATACCTCCCTTACCTCCCTTACCTCCCAAAATCCTTGGTAAATCAAGGCTTCCAGCCGCTACAGGTGCTATCCTCTTGCCCATAGGTCGGGGAGGTCAATGGCATCCGCCGAAATCTAAACGCGGTCAATTCCTCAATTTCCCCCATAGGTCGGGGAGGTTGCGCCCCCTGACCTAACAAAAACAGGAGGTCGGGAGGGCGCGGGAGGGCGCACCCCGAACCGGAGATCTGTCCAGCGCGATGCGCTGATGCTGCCGCACATGCCGTGCTCCTAGAGCAGAGGCGGCCGCGCTACACGCTACGGCCCGCGACCGCATCACGCGGCCAGAGCACGGCCCGTGATTGGTCCACGCCTTGCTTCGGCGGCCGCGCTCGCTATCAGGCCCGCTTCGCCACCTTGACCCGCTCGACATTGTATCGCGCCGGAGTCACCTGGCCGCAATGCTGGAGCTCATACTCCCGCCCATCTGGCCCGTGAAAATAAAGCTCGTTCAGTTTGCTCTTGAGCGCGTTCCCAAAGGCACTTCGCGACTTTGGCGACATCCATTCGCTAGCGCTCCTCTTCCGCCCCATCTCATCGCCCGTGGACCCGCCTGCCCAAGCGTCCACGTCCTCCAGCGCATCCGCCATCGGCAGCGTTGTCGCCGCCGCCTTCCATCCCCCCGACTGCCCCTCAGTCTGCATCACGGACTCGATATCTTTCTGGGGCCAAAGCGCATGCGTCGCTACCGCATGCCGCCGCGCCACGCCAGCAAACTGCGCCACCGTGATTTCAAATGTATCGCGCATCACGCGATCCTCTCCAGGACCAAACTCCGCCAGCGCCAGCTCCGCCAGCTTCCGAAACTCCACGCTGTCCTTGTCGCCAATATTCTCATTCGGGCTCACCACCATGCAGTTCCAATTCGCGCTCGCGCCCTTTTTTCCCGCGTGCAAAACCACGGCAGGAATCACGCGAGACCACATGTTGAAACTGCCAAGTTCCTTGTGCGGCCACGCCGGCCGGCCATCTGTGTCCCAGTCGCGGATCAACGCCCAGGCGGCCGCCAGCCCCTCGCTCCGATTCTTCTCACTCTCGAAAAACGCATCATCGAGCAGCCGCACGCTTTTAGGCAATTCGCGATCCGCACCAGCCTGCCGATTGAGCAGATCCACGATCAAAGAACGCCGCTGCAAATCGGCGCTCAGCGTCGTGTTGTTGCCTGTCCCCAGCGTCATCGCTCGCAGTTTCACTGCCCCTTCGTTGTTGCCGCCCAGCTTGCGAAACACACGCTCTCTGTTGGAGAGCCATTCATCGAGCAGCACTGTTTTCACCGGGTCACTCCCCCAGTCAACATTGTCGAAAAACACATACGGGCTGCCATGCAGCGCTGCTGTATTCAGCACCTCCATGAGCTTGTCCTCCGCATCCGGCAGCAGCGGCCGCGTCTGCATCGAACCATGCGTCAGCCAGGTCACATAGCTCGCCAGCGTCGTTTTGCCCGACTCCTGAATATTCGCGTTGTAGAAATGCATCGGCGCTTTCCCGGCATAAATCCCCCGCCCATACATGGTCAGAATCGCCGACAAATGAATCGCAAAATCACGCTGCGGCGTCCGCCAGCCGAACCAGCGAAAAAGCTCCCAGAAGTAATTCACCGCCTCGTCAAAATCCATCGCGTCGCTGTAGTCCACGCCACCCCGGCAGGTATAGATGCCCGTCGGCGCATCGTAGCCATGCTGCAGCAGTCGCATCCGCGCATTGCCTCGCTCATCCAGCTCTACCGCATCCAGCACCGGCAGCCGCACCGCATTGATCGCATTCAGCCGCGGCAGCTTCGCCATCAGCACGCCATTCACATCCAGCATGGTCTCCGCTTGATCCTTCGTCAGCTCGCCCTTGATCGGTTTCTTGACCTTGTTGCCATGCTCATCCGTCTCACCGCTCTCATACCATTTCGCGACTGGAAAAACGCCGCGCACCCCTGGCAGCCAGGTGCGAAACCCACGCGCCGTCATCGCCTTTTTCCCGCCCCGCGCTTCATCCACCGTCACTATCGTATCGTCAGCCCGAAACAGTCCCCATCTGCCATCGCTGGCCTTGAGCAAATCCGCCACGCGATTCGCCAGATCGTCAATCGGCAGATTCACATTTAGCATCGGCACTGTCAGTGCCGCCTCATCCGGCACCGGCACATCCGCCGCCTCAAATGCAGATCGCAGCACCGCCGCCACGTCGTCGATAGCATCCACCTTCACGCCCGTCTCCTCTCGACGGGCGGCATGTTATAGATACTCACACCGAGTTCTGGCGCTGGATTTAGGTACAGCAATCGCTGCCTCCTATCGCCGCGCATGCACACCGGCAGCCGCGTGAGCTGCACCGCCCGCAGCGCACGCGGATCAGCCCCCAGTTTCGAGAACAACGGCACCACCATTTTCATCATCGAGTCAAACATTCCCTTGTGCGAGCACGGCAGCAGCACCAGCGCGTGTGTAGACTTCCCTCCGCTCGTATAGATGGCCTTCACCGGCAGTTCCAACGCCGCCAAAAATCCCAGCCACAGCCGCTCAAATTCAGCTAGCTTCACCGGGTCTTTTTTTAGCTCCTCCACCGGGTCCGCCTCGATCACCAGGTGCCTCCAGCACGCGATACTCTCCTGCGATCTTCGGCTTGCTTTCGGTCCACCAGCCGCGCGCGGATTAGTCTCCCACTTGCCCGTTGTCGGCTGCGACAGATACCACACGCCATCCGGTCCGCCCCGTGGCAGCGGAGCACGCACCGCTGCCACGCCAGGGCGCTCAGCCAGTCGATACGACTGCCCCCGCCAAAACATATATTGCCCTTGCGACGCGAATTTCGTGAAGACGAGAACCTTGTCTTCAAACTCAAACGCGTGCCGCAAAAAACCCGCCGCATCACAGCCCTCCAGCATGATCGGCGATCGCTGTGCCAGCCACGCCTCATCAATAGGTTGCGGAGGTTGCACCGTCCGCAGCGAGTCCAGATCAAACGTCATGCGCGACGGCGGCTGGTAGCTCGGTGCAGCGATTGCGATTGGTCGGCTGCTCCCCATCTCATGCGTCCCCTCGCCCAGCATATAGCCACGCGGTTTGTCATGCGCAAAATTCAGCGCGTTCCTGCACATCCGCGCCATCTCCTTCTCCGCCCACGGCGGCGCGCATCGTGCGCTGTACTCCATCAGCAGCGGCAGCGCTTGATCAGGCTCCAGACCAAAGCCCCACACTAGCAGGCACGCCACGCTAAACGTCGTCGCGTTCCCACCGCTGCCTTGGATGGCAGGCGGTCGCGTAGCCACACAGGCCCGTGCTCGGTCGATAATGTCCATGGTTGGGGAGTGAAAAACTAAACAAATTAATTGCTGGCATCAGCCTCAAACGTCTGCGCATCTCGCGCGGCGGAAAATAGCCATCAGATGCAGCGCTTGATCGCGCGCATCATACTGCGCGTGATGATGCACCCCCTCGCGTTGCATAATCACCTGCGGACATAAATTCTTCATTGTGCGATAGCACCGATCATTCCAAAAATCCCACGGCGGCTTTTGCCCCGCCGCGCTATACGCCTCGACCAGCAGCACATTGTCGAACGCCGCACCATTCCCCCACATCTCCGCCTCGTCAGTGCCCACCCACGCGCTAAATTGTAACAACGCTACGGACAAATTAGCCGCCGGCTTGGTGATCTCCAGGCGCGGCCCATCGGCTTGCTGCAGCCACCACATCACGGTTTCAGGATCCATCTGCAGACCGAGCTGCACGCAGCTCGCCGCATTGATGCGCACATAG
The DNA here is from genome assembly GCA_041688535.1 of Prosthecobacter sp. Taxonomy (GTDB): domain Bacteria; phylum Verrucomicrobiota; class Verrucomicrobiia; order Verrucomicrobiales; family Verrucomicrobiaceae; genus Prosthecobacter. The sequence continues at coordinate 18,831 of JBDNIB010000297.1, read as the reverse complement.
AATTCATCAGTGATTTTTTCACCATCAAATTTCACTGCGCCGATAGCCACCACCACCGAGCCGGGACGTGCGCCCAGCGTTTCTAAATCCAGCATAATTTGCGTTTTCATGATTGTGTTACTTTCGTTTTCTTCGTTCGTAGTTCGGGCTTCAGCCCGTCCCCATCTTTCGCTCGTGCATCCGCCGCCGCCGTTTTTCCCGCCTCCTTCTCCGCACTCACCTCCACCGGGTCCACGCTGTTATTTTTCACCGCTACCGCTGGCTTTTTCTTCGCCGCCTTCGCCGCCATTTCAGCCCGCACCTCAGCCGTCGCCAGCGCCGTGATCGTGCGCTTATCAAAGCCGAAATACTCCTGCAGCGATCCCAGGCTGCTGATGCTTTGACCATAGACCTTCACCCATTTGGCCAGACCAGCGATCATGATCATCGCGTCGATCTCCGGCTTGCCTGCATCACGCGCCCGCAGGCTCGTCATGATCGCCGCGCGATAGTGTCCCTGGCTCAGCTCGTCGCCTTTTTTGACCGCCGCAGGCTCCAGCTTCTGCCAGCTACAGATCAGCCGATTGCCCTCCATGCCCGCCTCATGCAGCAGGCAATCCAGCACCGCCAGGCCGCCATCGGCATCCAGCCCCTTCGCCATCGCGCTATCGAACAAATGCTGCAGCAGGCAGTTTTTCTCCCGCGCCATCACCTTCCCCGCAAACACTTCCTTTTCTTTCTGTTTGGCCTGTTCTTCCGTCAGCTCCTTCTTCCCGCTCGGCGGCATTTTTTGGAACAGCTCGCCGTGTGTCGCATCGCCCTGCGCCGCCGTCATCGCATCCGCCAGCAGCACCAGCTCGATGATCCCGCCCAGCTCTGTGTTCGCCACTGTAAGCGCGCCAGGCGGCAGCCTGTCACCTATCAGCACGCGCCAGGTCGGCAGCTTGCTGGCATCGTAGTGTCCGGTCACTGCATGGCCCGGCTTGTCGTCTAGCTTCACCCATTTTGCGTTCCAGTGCATGATGCCCGACGCGCTCATGATCGCCGCCGCCTCCTTCGGTTTCATCACTGTCACCACCCCTTCTTTCGCCGCCGCTTCACACCGCCGAAATGCCGCCGCTTGCTTGCGCTGGTGGCACGCCGGATCCATACACGTGAGCGGTTGTGTTTGCCCGCGCGCACCGCCCAGCTCTGCAGCCAGCTCTTCATCCTGCGTCGCCGCGTGCTGCGCGAAGTGCGGACACGTCACACACGCCCCCGCTTCCGGCACCAGCTCCGCATCCGCCAGATCCCACGCCACCCCCTTGAGCGGCCGCCGGTATTTTTCCGTGATATGCACCGCAGTTTCGCGGGCGGACATCGGCACTTTTTTTTGCAGCTCATAATCAAACTCACCCTGCATGATTTCGCGCGCGCACTGCTCGCGATTTTGCGCACCCGCGACCTTGGACACCAGCACCAGATGCAGCGGGCTGATCCCCGCCAGCGCATCCGCCAGCGCATCCTGCAGCACCTGCGGCGCGCCGAGCATTCGGAGTTTGTTCCGCACCGTTTGCACGTTTTTGCTCACTCTTTGCGCGATGATCGTTGGCGTGTACGCCTTCCCTGGCAGGTCCAGCAATGCCTGATACCCAGCGGCCTCCTCCAACGCAGTCAGGTCCGTCCGTTGCAGATTCTCGATCAATTGCAGCTCCAGCACCGTTGCATCGTCTAGCACGCGCAGGATCACCGGCAGCAGCAGCCGCCGCTCATACATCTCATCGCGCCCAGCGCTAGCCAGGCGCTCCAGCAGCAGCCCATTGGCACGCCAGCGGCGTTCACCCGCCACGATCTCAAATTTGCCTTCCTCATGCGGCGACACGCGGCACAGCAGCGGCATCTGGATCCCATGCTCCTCGATGCTCCGGCTCAGTTCCTCCAGCGGCTCCGCCGCGAAATGTTTGCGCGGATTCGTCGGGCTGCCATGCAGCGCGTCCTGCTTGATATACTGGATTTTTACGTCCCCGGTTTTCGATAGTTCTTGGCTCATATTTGTCTTTGGTTTGTCATTTAAAAAATCAGTCATGCGGGGTGATCTTTGCTAGATCGATGTCCGCCGGATCACAGCCGCACAGCGCCGCCATCCGCTTCCGCTCAGCTTCGGCGCGCATCAGCTCCGCATGCTTTTTCGCCCGCGCAGACAGCGGCTCATGCGCGTGCTCCGCCGCTGGCAGCGGCGGCATTTCATCACCACGTCTGCGGCCGTTTTTCCGGCTCACATTGCCTTTTTTGTCGCGCGCATATTTCGCCCGCGCCGCCACAGATTTGCCGCCCGAGTTCACAAATTCCACTCGCGAAAAACGCGTCACCAGATCCTCAATCAGCCGCTCTTCAATGTGCCGCCAATTTTGTTTCGAGTGCCCAAACAGCGCCGCCACTTCGCAGCGCCGCATATTCCAGACACACCCCTCATGCCCCGCCGACGCCAGCAGGAACAGCCGCTCCAGCACCGCCAGCGGCTCCGGCCCGCCGCCAAACAAATAATCTTTCGTCACCTGCTGCGTCCGCTGGCGGATATTATCGCGCTCCTCCATCAGCGCGCAGATCAGCCCCAGCAGCTCTTCACGCGGAGCCGCTGCTAGCGCACTCAGATCACTCGGCAGCCACTCCGGATCCATCCGCAGTGTGCCAGCCTCCTCCTCCAGCACCGCAGTCAGCGGCGTGTTCAGCTCCACTGGGTCCACCAGCAAAAACTCCCCTTCCCGCCGCCACACATTCGACAACAGCGCGCCGACTTGCGCCTCATAGGCCGCCCGCGCCCGGCTCATTCCGCACCCTCCCCATTCACGTTCTGTGTTGGCTTTTTCATAGTGTTTTCATCGGAGCAAATTCCATGCGAGTCGCACCACTGCCGGTACCTGGCCGTTGCCGATTGCGCGCAGTCTGTCCACCCGAGCGGCCACCCCATCAGCCACTCGACCCACCTCGGGTTCAGTTGCCCACCATTGGCAGGAGTCTCGGCGTGCCATTTCACCGCGTCGTTGATTGTAATTTGCTGCTTCGTCCCGCTCGGCCGCTTGCCAGTTGGCGGCCGCGCGCTGGTGCGCCCCCCGCTGCCCATGTGCGCGTCCGGCGTCGGCCACATCGTTTCCGCCACCGCTCTTTCCAGGTTGCGGTTCTTGTCGTGCAGCCGTTCTGGCGTGGCTGCTCCAGTCATGCACGCCCTCGGCGTCGGCCACATATTCACTGCTGACGCCAGGCCCGGAGTGTTCCGCCGCCGCGCCGCCGGGCTGTCTGTCCTGCGCCCCTCTCCCGCTGTGGGCGTCGGCCACAGATGCACCGCCGTCGGCAGCCCCGGAGTGTTTCGTCGACGCTCCGCCGGGCAATCTCCCATGAGCCCATCCGATGCTTTCGGCGTCGGCCAGTTCAGCTCGGATCCAGATTCGTTCCCGCTTGTGGGGAGCTCCGGCGTGGACAGCTCCCACGACTCCCCATCGCGCATCATACCCCAGCGCGGCCAGGTCCCCGAGAACACGTCCAAGCCCTCGAGAAGTGAGCACTGGCGAGTTTTCCACGAACGCGAATTGCGGTCGTACTTCGCCGATGATGCGGGCCATTTCCATCCACATTCCGCTTCGCTCCCCGTCGATCCCAGCACCTTTTCCGGCTGCTGAAATGTCTTGGCACGGGAACCCGCCAGACACCACGTCAACACGTCCGCGCCAAGGGCGTCCGTCAAAGGTTCGTACATCATCCCAGATCGGGAATGGCGGGAGGCATCCATCGTTTTGCCGGGCGACCAAATCGTCCCGTGCGCCGGCATCCCACTCGACGGCGCAGATGGTTTTCCAGCCGAGCAATTGCCCGCCAAGTATTCCTCCACCAGCGCCCGCGAATAATGCCAGCTCATTCATAGCCCTCCTTCTCATCCAAAAAATCATCCCCAGCCCGATGCAGCGACAGCCGCATCGCCGTTCGTAGTCCCGGCTTCAGCCGGTCCGCTTCTTCGTTTTGTAGTCCCGGCTTCAGCCGGTCCGGCTCCCCGCACATCGTCGCCGCCCCCAGCAGCACCCGGATCCCACTCACCCGCGACATCGCGCCGATCATCGCCTGCCGCACTCCCAGCGTCAGCTCATGCGCCCCAGGGAACAGCCGCTCGATCTCATGCAGCGCTTCGCGCATCGCCTCGTGCTCGCACACCACCCCCGCGATCTCCACCTCCACCTGCGCACGCAGCATCATAACTCCGGCCCTCCCATCCGTGTTCGTAGTTCCGCCTTCAGGCGGTCCGGGCGCTGTGCCTTGTGCAACTCGCCCTCCACCACCCCGCAGCCCAGGCTCGTCACCACCAGCAGCTCCGCCAGCAGCTCATCATCCAGCGACAGTTCAAACGTCGTCCGCGTCGCGATCTCGATGCACAGATCCATGATCACACCCGTCGGCCCCGCACAATACAGCCGATATTTCCCCGGCCGCAGCCGCGTCCGCCCGGCCGGCTCATGCTTCATTCCAGCCTCATCATTATAATTCATCTCGCGTGTTTCCTCCGGTTGATTTTCCCACTCGCAAAACTCTCCGCATGCAGCACCTCCGCGCGGCCATACAGCGCATTCCAGCAGCGCGCGCCCTGCAGCGGCCGCAGCCCCCACTGGCGGCACCGCCGCGCGAGATACAGCAGTTGCAGTTCCGCATTCGTCGCCGTCACATGCCACCGCTCGCACAGCTCAGACGCCGACAGCGGCCGCGTCATATCCTCCGCTGACGTAGTTGCCGCAGCCGCCTGCGGCAGCCGCTGCTCGATCCCCTCCAGCTTCGCCAGCACCAGCCTCAGGCACTCATCCAGCCGCTTCATGCCGCTCATGCTTCCGCCCTCCCTTCCTTTTTCGCCCGCGCCAGTTGCTTCGGCGTCAGCCGCCCACTGCCCAGGTCACGCGTGCTCCGCATATGCACCTGCCGCGTATGCTCCATATCCATCCAGCCCGCCACGGTGCGCAGCACAAACGCCTTCGCTCCATGCGTCACCAGCTTGCACTCATGCCCCGCCTTCATCTGGTCCTGCAGTGCCCGCACCGCCATCGCGCGCTCGCCCGACTGCTCCGCCGCAAACGGCCCCGCGATCACGCGCATCCCCGGATAATGCCTCTCCACGCCAGCGTACACCGCATATGGAGATTTCACCTTCACGACACCACCTCCCCGTCCGGCTGCCGTGTTCGTAGTCCCGCCTTCAGGCGGTCCGGATCAGCATCCAGCCGCACCAGCAAATTCTCAATGCACAAAATCACCGCCGCAGTCTTCCGCTCAGCCTGCTGGAGCGACCCATAATAATCCTCCGACATCGCCACCGCCGCCCGTCTCACCAGCTCCACCACCGCCCTCGACTCCTCTGCACACGCGCGCAAAATGCGCCCCACATCCTCCGCCGGCACTCCCTCCGCGTTCGTAGTCCCGGCTTCAGCCGGTCCGACTCCCCGCGCACCGCCCCCACGGATCCGCCGCACATAAGCTGCCAGCTCCAGCTCGAACGCCGCCTGCCGCCGCTGCTGCCATTCCGCCAGCCCCACCAGCACCGCCAGCAGCCCCGCCGCCGCCAGCCAGCCCCACCAATGCTCCACCGCCGCCGCGATCAGCGGCCGCAGATCCAGCGTCGCCACCACATAGCCGCCAGCCCCCAGCCGCTGGCCTCCACTCGCCCCCGCCGCCGCTCCCACGCAGCGGCACAGCCAGGCCACCAGCAGCAGCAGCGCCAGCAGCACCAGCACATCCAGCACCGTCCGTCTCCACGACCTCGGCACCCGGCGCGGCACCGTCCGCTCCACCGGGCACGACACCCGAAAAAGTCGATTGCTCATACCGCCCTCCTTTCGTCCGCAGATTTCGCAGATTTCGCCGATTGATGCCTCCGAAAATCCTTCCCAATCTGCGGCATCTGCGGATCAAATTGGGCAGCCCACTGCGCCGCGATGCGGTCCCAGTTCGCTGCAATCCGCCCCATCCCACGCGTCAGCTCAAACGGTAGGTGTTGATCCATCCACGCAGTCCGCTCGATGTCGCGCGCCAGCCCCGCCTGCACCTCCGTGCGGAACACCATCGCGATCCCAGGCAAAGGTACAAGCTTCATACCGCCCTCCCTTCGTCCTGCAGCTGCGCTGCACACCATTCCCTCACCTGCTCTGCATGCTCCTTGAGCAGCCGATACGCAGACATGCCCCGCAGTCCTCTCCCTCGCCGCCCACCAGCACCCAGCCACCTCCGCGCTAACACCAGGGTGCGCGCCGCCTGCCTGCGCAGCAGGCCCACCAGCAGCAATTGTCTCGTCAATCGATTTAATCTCATCAGGTTGTCTCCTTCGGTTGGTTAAAAATTTCCCGGCGCTTCCCCGCCGGGTGGTAGGTGTTTTGCGGGATTAAGACCAGGTGAGTCTGCGTTGTTTCCCCTTATTGAGCAGGTCCAATATTGCCTTGGCTGCGATCACCGCGCCGCCCCGGCCGACGATGTGCTTCTCCCGGCGGATCGCCGCTTCGATCCCCGCCAGCGTCTCCTTCTTCAGCTTTTCCAGATGCCCGCTCGTCAAGATGTCTGCCTTCCCACCGAGCTTCCTTTGGCACCGGAAAAGCCCGTCGATGACCTCGCCGGAGATCGGATCTTGGTGGGTACCAGCCACGGCCACGCAGGCCTCGAATACTCGCTCCGCTGTCGTCGCATCTTCTTTCACGACTGACAGCAGCGTGCCGATTGCCGCGAAGCCGGTTTTGCTGGCCGCCGAGGCGTTCACATAACCGTATTTATCCAAGATCGCTTGCGCTGCCAGGGCCACCGGCTCGCCAGTGATGACGGACGCGCGGTGCCTGTGGTATGCACTCACGTTCGACTTTATCAAGTTAGCGCCCAAAAAAGCGCGCGCTTCGTCGATCCGTTCGACCACCTCAAACACCATGCATGGTAGCTCATCGATGTCATCACGCATGAAGGCTGCACGGCAGCGGTGCCCCCCATCATAGACCCACAGGGTGCCATCAGCGCGGAGGATCACTGACAGCACGCCGTACAGCTTCCAGTCCCATGCGGTTGCTATTTCTTGGACCTTCGTCTCTGATATTTTTTCGCGCTGGTAAGTCCCATCGATGTTCAGATCAGCCTTCCGCACCATCAGGAAGGTGCCCGGCTGGCAAGGCTTCGCCCACGAATATTTTTCCCGCTTCAGGACTTGGTTGGTCAAACTCCCAAAAACGGGGGCTAGTGCTTTATTGGTTTTATTCAGTATGTTCATCTCATTGTCTCCTTCGGTTGGTTAAAATTTTCCCGGCGCTTCCCCGCCGGGGGGTAGGTGTTATCTGGCTCTGCCTGGCCTCGCGGGGTCTCGTCCCGCGTATCATCCGGCCGCTGTGTCCGCGTCCTGGCTACTCGACCCCGCCGTCAGCCCGGCAGGCACGGAAATCTCTCTCGCCGCCCCACCGCCTGACCGTGCAGCAGCGCCGCGATCGCGGCCTGCTGCACCGTCTCCCCCGGCAGATCCAGCACGCGCACTGGGACTATGGGCATCGTTGTCGCCGGTCCCTCACCGGACCGCAGTGCCGCGACAACGCCTCGTCTTCTTCTCTCGGTGTTCTGATTTTGGTAACTCATGCGGTTTGCCTCCGTGTGTTGGTTGGTTGGTTGGTTCGTTGCTCGTAGTTCGGGCTTCAGCCCGTCTGAAATTCACGCAGCCTTCGGCTCCTCGATCAGGGCCGCTCTCAGCACCGCCGCCGCCCACTCGGCCGGCGTTCTGCCTTTTTCTGCGGCTCTCTCGCAGAGCTCTTCCAGCTCCGCTTGCGTCAGGCTATCGTTTGGGGTGATGGTGATTTGGACTGTCATGGTATGTTGTGATACCAACTTGGATGCATTTTGCAACCATGCAACCAAAAAATTTGCATTTTGCTACTTTCCCGCGAATCTCCGCCATGCTCACCGCCGAAAATGTCCAAGACTGGCTCGATAAACACGATCACCCTCGCGCCTGGCTCGCCAGCCGCTGCAACGTCTCACTCAGCACCGTCAAGGGCTGGCTAAGCGCCAATCGCCCCATCACCGGCAGCGCCGAAAAAATCATCAGCGACATGATGCGCGGTCAAATCAGCCTCAAGCCAGAGCTGTCAATCGATGACTACCAGCGCATGGACGCGCTCGCAAAATCTCAAGCCATCAGCCTGCAGGAATGGATCACCAACACTCTGCGCGAAGGTCTAGCCGCCTCTCGTGTTTTAAAAAACACGCACGAATCGCAGATTGCCCTCGTTGCCGAGGACTACTCGCCCGCCGCCAATATCGTGCCGCTACCGCCGAGGAAAGATGTCACTTATCAATTTGTCAAGAAAAACCGTCGCCCCAGCAAAAACGGCACCGAGGACTAACCAACATCATCGACGCCACCGCCGCCTTCACCGGTTAAAATACACTCCGCCACTCAACAAATCCTTCCAAATCCACTCCCAATCTGCGGATGAATACAGACCCCATCTACACCTACCGCATCACGCGGAAAGTCCGCACCGGCGGCAGCACCTTCGTCAGCGGCTTCTTCACCTTAGCCGCCGTCGCCTGCTTCGCACTCGTCCCCATGATCGCCGGCGTCCCCGCAGGCTTCCTTCTGCTCGCAGTAGCCTATGCCACCGACACCAAACACGCCCGCGTCTCGCTCTGCGGCCAGTGCGGCAACGTCGTCGTACATACCTGCACCCTGTGCCCCACCTGCCGCGCCGATTTAGCCACAGAGCCCCGCCGCTAAAACGGCCCCCTGCCGAGTTCGTAGTCCCGGCTTCAGCCGGTCCGGCTCCCCCGTTTGTAGTCCCGGCTTCAGCCGGTCCGCTTCTTCGTTCGTAGTTCGGGCTTTAGCCCGTCCGCCTCCCCCGTTCGTAGTCCCGGCTTCAGCCGGTCCGCTTCTTCGTTCGTAGTTCGGGCTTTAGCCCGTCCGCCTCCCCCGTTCGTAGTCCCGGCTTCAGCCCGTCCGGCCTCCCCAGCAACTGTCAAGTAATCCTTGACAGTTCAAATCTACTTCCCCGGCGGCATCAAACCAAAAAACTTTTCCGCCTCCCGTTTCGTCTTCAACGCCCGATAATTCGTGTGCAGCACATCCGCCGATTTCTGCCCCAAAATCGCCTGCAGCGCCGCCTCATCGCCATAGGCCGCATAATGCATACTCGCGAACGTATGCCGCAGCCCATTGTGCGGCCAGGCAGACAGCTTCGCCAGCCGCCAAAACTGCGGCCACCTCACCTTCAGGTTCGCCGGTGCCACCGGCCCCGACCGCATCATCTCCACCGTCCATCCCGCCGCAGTGATCCATGCCCGCATCTGCGGCGAGATCTCCACCACGCGCCGCCGCCTTGTCTTCACTTTTTTCGCCGCCGCGATCACCTCGCCGCTTGCAAAATCGACCTCCTCCCATCGCAGCCGCTCCAGCTCAGCCCGCCGCATTCCGCGAAACAATCCGAGGCACAAAAAAGGCATAAAACGCGGCACCACCAACGCCGTCTTCAGCAGCGACTCACACGCCCGCAGCGACAGCACCGCGATCTCCTCTCTCATCACCGACACCGCCTCCATCCCCGCACACGGATCCTGCCCCACCTGCCGTTCCGCCACTGCCCATTTCATCAAGCCCCGCACATGCCCCAGCGCCTTGTTCTGCGTCGTCGCAGACCAGCCCTGCCCCCGTCGCCACACCTTGATGTCATCGCGCGTTAAATCGTGCGCCATGCGCAAAGGAAACGCCCTCGCCAGCGACCGCAGCACATGCCGATACGTCTGGATCGTCCGCGCATCCCGCCCCAGCTCGATCCGGCTCCAGATAAAATCCTCCACCAGCACCGGCACCAGCACAGGATTTTTCACCCGCAAGCCCTGCCGCATGAAAAATTCCGTCGCCTCCAAAATCGACGTCCCCGACGCCCGCAATCTTTCCTTGACAGCCAGGAATTCCGCCATCTCCAGCGGCGAAGCCGCCACGCCCATCGTCCCCAGCCGCCGCCGCGCATCCCGTGCCCCCGCCAGCGCCCGCTCGCCTGCTGCTCGATCCAAAAAAGCCACCCGCCGCCGCTCCCCATCGATCACCCCATAGTCGAGCTGCCAGGACGTCGATCCCCCTTTGTTCGTTCGCATCCGCAATTTCATCCAGCAAACTGAGTGCCGTTTGAGTGACGCTCAACAAGTCTTTTCAGGTCTTTTCCAGCCTCTCCGAGTCTCCATCCGCACCGCAGCCACCCAGCAAGCAGTGGCGACCCCTACGAGAATCGAAGGCGAGTTGTTGCTTGGAAAAACAAGTGGCCGGGGGCGCGAGTGACGGCTGAGTGACGTGGCGCAAACTTGGAGTGCTTATTCGGTGAGGACGTAGGGCACGATTTTTTGCGCGGCGCGTTTGAGCTCGGACTCGACGAGGTTGATGAAGGCAGGCCACTGGGGCGGGGGGAGTGTTTGGCAGCCGAGAGAGCTGGTGGTGCGGTTGCTGCCGCGATGGATGTTGATGCCGAACATGCCGGTGTCGTCGCCAAGGTCGTCGCGCCAGACGGTGACGGGGTCTGCTTGCACGAGGGCTTTGTAGCGCTTCGCGGCGGGCTTGCTGAGACCGTGGATGCCGAGACGGTATTGCCACACTCCGGGTTGCAGGACCGCGATGCCGGGGCGGAAGGTGCTGGGATCGACGTTGGCGTTGAAGGCGACAAACGCGGACGGCGAGAGCACGAATATGGCGTCGTCGTAGATGCCGCGATCATTGGTGCCGGGCTTGCCCATGGTGTCGCGGTAGTAGCCACGGATGCCGAGGATGGCGACGGTGGCGGTGACTTTTGCGCGGCGGAGCATTTGCTCGACTGCGCTGCGTGATAAAAGGGGGCGGCCGGCGGGGAGGATTGCGCGCATGCTGGAGGGCAATTGTCAATCCGCAGATTTCGCAGATTGGCGCAGATTGGGAGTTCGGAATTCGGACCGGCTGAAGCCGGGACTACGAACGGGGGAAGGCGGATTATTTGCCGCTGATGGTCATGGCTGTGACGGGCGGGAGGAGGATGACTTGGGCGGCGCGGAGGGCTTCGACATCGGCGGCGGTGAGGATGCCACGGCGCGCGCTGTAGGTGATCGCGAGGTCGGCGAGGGTGCCGAGGCGGGCGGTGTCGGCGGGGGATTGGCAACTGGTGAGGGTGGCGGCGGCAAGGACGAGGGAGAGGGAGAGGCGTTTGGTGCGTTTCATGATAGCTTGGGGCTTGGAGCTTGGAGCTTGGAGCTTGGAGCTTGGGGCGGAGCGGACGGGCTGAAGCCCGAACTACGAACGGAGACGGGGGGCTAGGGGAGCTTGCGGGTTTCTTCTTCGTCTTCGTCTTTGCCGGAGAATTTCTTTTCGAGTTTTGCGGCTTCGCGGCGGGCGATGGCATCGGCGCGCTGGTACATTTCAGAGGTAAATGGTTTGCTCATGACGTACGCCAGTGCGGCGGAGAGACCGCCGATGAGAATGAGCACGATCGGCTTGAGTGAGAGCGCGGCAAGACTGGGGTGAAACATGCCGACGATTTGCGGGAGGGTGACACCGAAAAAAAGCGCAATAATAGAGCGACCGATGACGATGCGGCGGGCTTCGGGGTTGGGGTTGAGCATGATCATGCCGCCGCTCAAAACCAGGGCACCAAGGAATGGGAGAAGGAGGAGATAGAGCTCTGCGAGTTGCGCGGGATGCGCGGCTTCGGTGGTGGTGAGGACGAGGGTGGAGGCGGCGGTGATCGCGGCGGTGGCGACGATGATGCAGGAGTCGAGGACGCTGGAGAAGTGCGGATTCATGGGCGGGGGAGGGCTTGGATTTTTGCGGCGATTTCAGCGGCTTGTTTTTCCAGTTCATCGCGCTCTGCGTCGGCGGCGGTGGCCTGAACTTTCGCGAGCATTTCGGCAGCGGCGGCGAGGCGTTCGGCGCTGGTATTTTTGCTGATCGCTAGCTTGGCTCCTGCGATGAGAGTTTCGAGCTTTGCTTCGGCGTTGGTTTGCGCGGTTTGCGCAGCGGCCAGGGCGGCGGCATGCGCGGTGAATTTTGCTTTGATGGCATCCATGAACTCGCGGCTGGTGAGCTGCTGATTGAGGAGGGCATCAGAGACGTTGTTGAGTGCGATGCTATCGCGCGTGACGGTGCCGTTGTCGCCGAGCTGGATGTCGGCGGCGGGAGACAGACCGGCTAAAGCCGGGACTACAAAACAAAGCAGGAGGAGGATGCGTTTCATGGGAGTTTGGGAATCGGTTTTAATCGGCGGAATCTGCGGACTTAAGGGTTGATCATGAACCAGCTCACGGTGCTGGTTTCGGCGGCGTTACTTGACGTGATCGTAAATGAGGTCGTGTTGACGCGCGTGATGGAATAGCCGGTGCCGAGGGTGCCGCCGTCGCTCATGCGCGTGACGAGGATGCGGCTAGTTGTCGCCGGCGTGCCGGTCGCGGCGGTGTCGGAATCACTGACTGTTACCGCGCCCGCGATGAGGACGGCGGTACCGTGTTTGACGAGTTTTTGCGCGGTGCCGTTGGGGCCGATAACGACGCCCGTTGGGGTCGCGGTCAAGCGTGCGACCAGCGCCCCTGTGGTCGCGCGGGTGGCGAGGATCACTGAACCGCCGGCAACACTGCCCGTGCCAGCTCCGAGAAAAAGATTTGCACCGGTGCCGGTGGTGACTGAGTGCGAAACAAGGTATTGAGGAATGGCAACAGTGGCGTGCAGCCGGCCGAGGCGAAGAATGCCCTCGCCATCGGAGCCGAGCGCACAGTAGGCCACGGTGCCGTTTTCGTTTCCAAAAGTCAAATAATCACTGCCATCGACGTTCCGATAACACTGAAACGATGTCGCAATAAAATTGGACTCAAGGCGCAAGTTGTTTCCACCCATCGTGAAAGTGCGGCTGCCGTAGCGACCGCGAAAAATCCAGCTTTGCGTGCCAACATCCCAGCTTTCACTGTGCCCCAGGATAACAGAGCCGCCGATAGGTTTACCGAGCTTCAGCATCGATTTTCCGTCACTTTGCACGTCCAGCAGTAGGCTCGCCGCATTGCTCGCGGTGTCTGTGATGTTAATCTTGATCGCCGTGGGCGTGCCGGACGTATTCCACGTGCCGGCGAGGTCGAGCATGGACGTGGCATTGCTGCCGGTGAGGGAGTAGCCTGTGCTGGCGATGATGCCCGCGTTGGCAGTGCCTTGCGTGATCGTTTGCCGCGCGGTGAAGGTGTTCGCTCCCAGCACTGCGGCGGTGCCCGTGATGCTGGATGGAGCAAGGCCGCTGATGGTCGGACTGGTCCCCAGGACCACGCTGCCGCTGCCGGTCGTGGCGAGATCACCGACGGTGCCGGCGTTGTTGTAGATCACGCGGCCTGACGTGCCGCTGGTGATCGTCGTGGTGCCGATGGTGAGGCCGCTGCCGCCGAGAGTGATGGCCGCTGGGATGCCGGCGGTTTGGCCGAATGCTTGCCCGTCGGCAAGCGTGACGCCGAAGGCATCGAAGCCGGTCGCGGTGCGTTTGCGGAGCTCGTATTGCCCGATGGTTTGCGCGGTACAGGTGCCGCAGAAAAAGGCGAGGATGAGGAGGTGCTTGATCATGAGGCGGGGGGTTCGCCGGTGTTAAGTCCGGCGTGGTAGATGGTGCCGTCGGGGGCGACGAGGCGGAGATAGCCGAAGGCGGTAATCGAGATGCCGAGGTTCGCCAGCGCCTGCGTTTTTTGCGCCGTGGTGAGCGATTGCGCGGCATCGAAACGCAGGGCGCGGGCGGTGAGCCAGCCTTCGGTGAGGGCGGCGGTGAGGTCGGGCGCGCCGTCATCGGGGTCCAAAAAAGTCGGAGCGAAGCGAATGGCAAACGCGACGCTGTGGGTGCCGTTGGCATCGATCCATTCGACTTCGCAAAAGCACTCTTGGCTGAGCGTGGCGGTGCCGAGGAAGGTGCGCAGCGCGTCGCTGTCGCAATCGACGGCGGCCCAGGTGGCGGTGTAGCGCGTGGTGGTGGTGGAGCCGGTGACGGCGAGGCTGGTGTCGAGCAGGAATGGGGTGTCGCCGGGATACTCTTTAATGACGCATTTGCCGGAGATGAAGCCGGTGACGGCGGCGACGACGCCGGAGGTCATGAAGGCGAAGGCGAGAGATTGCGCGCTGCGCAGCTTGAGTGTGACCGTGGGGAGGGCGGTGCCAGTGGTGGCGGCGAGTGCTGCCTCCGATGGGAGGTCGATATAGACGGTGTGGGTCACGGGGTGGTGCTGGTGTCAATCCGCAGATTGGGAGGGGATTGGGAAGGATTTTTCAGGCCGGACCGGCTGAAGCCGGAACTACGAACTCATGAGGGGCCGCTCGTGCAGCTACAGCCCCATGATGCCGAGGCTGCGATCGCGCACTGCTAGGAGCTTATTGTTTTGCCAGATTTCTACGCGCTCGCGGTGCTCGTCGGCGGCGATGTATTTCCAGCGCAGCTGGATGCATTCGATGGTGGTGACGCTGGTTGGCGTGGGATCGATGGTGTGAGCATGCGGGCCGGGGAGGCCGGGGGGGCCATTGCAGCCTTCGGCGGTGGTGGATTGGCAAGGGCCGTGACAATGGGGGCAAATTTTGGTGGTGTGGTGCATGGTGGGAAAATGCGATGAATCACGAACGGGGGCCGTGGACCCAGGTGACGAGGCTGTAGCGGGTGCCGCTGGTGACGGGGAGCACGCGGTGTTTGAGACCGCTGCGGAAGAGCAGGGCATCGCCCTGCTGCGTGTAGGCAGCGGCGGGGAGGGGATCGGCTTGCAATTCGAAGGTGCCGCCGGTGTAGTCTTTGGGGGCGGAAAGTTGCATGACGAAGCTGAGCTTGCGATCCATCGGCTTGCGGATTTGCGCGGAATTGTCTTCGTGCCAATCGTAATGGCCGCCGGATGCGCCGTGGTATTCGGTGAATTGGATTTCGGTGAATGAAGGCTGCAAGTTGAAACCGAAACCTTCGCGGTTGGCGATGAGGATTTTTTCTTCGATACGCAGGCGCAGCCAGAGTAGATCGAGGTCGCCGTAGCTGAGCCAGCGGATGGTGCTGGTGCGCATTTTATCGCTGCGGGCGGAGGCTCCATGCCCGACTACTGCGTCTTGCGCGGGGTAGTTTTTTTTCGCGTGCTTGATCACGCGGTTGCATTCGGCGGGGGTGAGCAATGCGGGGAGGTTGAACCAATGGTAGTGCATGGAAGGATGGAAGGATTTAATGGTTGAGTGAGGATGACCAGAAAGCGGCGTTGCGGGCCGCTTGCGCGGCGGTGAACTGCGGGAAGCGGCGGCCGCTGTGAGCGCGCGCGATACCGGCGACGGTGATGACGGCGGCGCGTGAATGGCGCGTGGCAGAGGTGGCGTGCAGGATGATGCGGGAGGAATCGCGGAGCTCTGCGGTGACGTCGCCGCCGTGGATGTGGAGGCTGAGGATTTCGATGGACTCGGCGCTGTCGAGGCATTCGAGCCAGAGCGGATCGATGGGGATTTCGAGGCTCGTGCGATGCGCGGGGAGGACGGCGTGGAGGTGGTCTAGCCACATGCAGCGGGGGCTTTCGGCGACGTGGAAGGCGACGAACTGGGAGGCCGGACCGGCTGAAGCCGGGACTACGAACTGGGAGGCCGGACCGGCTGAAGCCGGAACTACGAACGCGGGGATTTCGATGATGGCTAGTTTGGCGCCGGCGGGGCCGGGGGGGCCGTCGGGGCTGGAGCCGAGGGGGGAGTACGTGACGTACACATCGCGGGCGGGGCCGGGGGGGCCAGGTGCTCCGGGGGTCTCGATGCCATCCGCGCCGGTGGGGCCGGTGAGGCCATCGGGGCCGAGCGCGCCGGAATTGGGACCGGGATAGCCGGTGGGGCCGGGGGTGAGCGGGCCGATAGGGCCGTCGGCACCGATGGGGCCTGCGCCGCCGTCTTCGCCGATGATGCCGGTAGCGCCGAGGGGGCCCTTGTCGCCGGGGAGAGTGCCGGCTGGACCGGCTTCTCCCGCTTCTCCGGCCGGGCCGAAAAAATCGGCACCGCCGAGGCCGGAAAAACCGGGATCGCCGGCGGGGCCGGGGGGGCCGGCGGGGCCGGGGGGGCCGACGGGACCGGGGCGATCAGTGGTGCGCGTGATGTCCATGCTGCCGCCGAATTCGCTGGCGGAGCTGGCGGTGATTTCGCTGGAATCGATGCGGAAGGTGCCGAGGTGCTGCGACAAATGCCGGACGTAGGCGATGGCATCACTCATGAGCGCGAGACCGCGCGTGCTGCGCAGTCTGTACGGCTTGGGCTTGGGCGAAATGAGCATGATCAGGCAGCAGTGGCGCAGGCGTAAAATTGGTTGTTGGCGTGCATTTGCGCGGGCGTGAAGGTCTGCCAACGGCGATC
This sequence comes from Prosthecobacter sp., assembly GCA_041688535.1. Taxonomy (GTDB): domain Bacteria; phylum Verrucomicrobiota; class Verrucomicrobiia; order Verrucomicrobiales; family Verrucomicrobiaceae; genus Prosthecobacter. Next base: position 2,513 of record JBDNIB010000297.1, on the reverse strand, counting down.
ACGCATGCCGCGCCGGATGGCCTGCACGGTGAGACAGATGGTGATGGGCAGCCGCTGCGAGGGGAGAGCCAGGACGATGCCGGCGGCGTTGAGCGTGGCGCGGATGGGGATGGGCAGGGAGCTGACGACGCTGGTGAGGTGGAGGGTGTCGCACTCGACGGCGTGGAGGTAGCGGGGATCGAGGAGGAGGATGTGCTGCCGGGTGCGGGGCGGGAGGGTGAGGCGGAGGACGGACTCGAAGATCACATCGGGGGCCTCGATGGCGTAGAGGCCGACGAACGCGGAGGCCGGACCGCCTGAAGGCGGAACTACGAACGAAGAAGCCGGACCGCCTGAAGGCGGGACTACGAACGAAGACGAGACGGGCATGATGGCGAATTTGTCGCCGGGTTCGCCGGTGGGGCCGGGGGCGCCGGGGGCGGCGTATTCGTCGCCGAAATAGGTGTAGTTTGAATCGCCGTAATCGCCGGGGGGGCCAGCGGGGGCTGGTCCGGCATCGGCTCCAGGGGGACCGTTTGGGCCGAGGTTGCCAGGCGGGCCTTTATTCGGGCCGGGATCGCCGATGGGGCCGTCGGGGCCGGGGGCTGTTTGCGCGGGGCCGATGGGTCCCTGCGGACCTTTGAGCAGCCCCTGCGGCCCCTTGGGACCCTTGGGGCCACGATCTCCGCGCTCGCCGGTGGGACCGAGCGGGCCAGCGGGGCCGGCGGGGCCGGCGGGGCCGGGGAAAACGCCGCCGTTGGCACCGGGGGGGCCGTCCGCGCCGGTGAGGCCGTCCGCGCCGGTGAGGCCGGTGAGGCCACGCGGACCGATGGGGCCGGGGCGGTCGCGGGAGATGGTGAGGCGGCCGCCGCTCTCTGAGACGCGGGTGAATTCGTCGGAGGCGAGGCGGAAGCCGAGGCGAGGGGCGAGCCAGGTGAGGAAGGCCGCGAGGTCGCGCATGCGCAGCAGTCCGCGCGTGCGGCGAAAACGGTAGCTGGGGCTGGGCGGGGCTAGGGGCACGGTGGGGTGGGGTTATGCGCGGCCGCCGGGGCGGGCATGGGGCATGGGGCATGGGGCAGGGAGCTTGGGGCTTGGGGCGGGGAGCTGGGAGGCAAATCGCACATTGTGCGAAAATAGTTCTTGCGCCGCTTCGCACAATGCGCGAATGTCAACCCATGAAGAACGAAGCACAAATCACCCAACTCACTCGCAAACTCGGACTCGGCAGCCACGCGAGCCATGGCGTCAAAGCGGTCCTCGGCAAGATGCCGATCAACATGAGCGACTCGCGCGCTGATAGCGTCCTCGATGAACTCCAGTCCCGCTTCGCCGCAACCGAAGACGGGCAAGCCGAAGCGGCGCAGTCCGAGGGCTGGATCGAAGATGCTCCGATGTGCCCCGCCGCCGGCCGCCAATACCAACTCCGCACCCGCTAATAACACCCCACACAAAAAAAACCAATGAACACACCGAAAAACGCAACCACGCCCACCACCGCAGTCACCTGCGGAAAAAACCACGACGGCAACAAACACCTGACCTTTTGCGCCCGCGAAATGTATGAGTGTGACGGATGCGGCAGTTCCTACACGCAGGCCGAGGTAATGGATGCCGAAAAAAACACCCCTGCCTGCACACCAGCCCACGTCGGCCTGCGTCACTGACATGTCGCTCGACCGCCTATCATTTGCAGCCGCGCTCAAAATGCACCGCGCCCGCCTCGGCCTGACGCAAGCCGAGGCGGCAAACATCCTCGATGTCTCTCCACGCGCCCTTTGGAAATGGGAAAATAACGCTGGTGACACCCTCGCTGTAACAATGGAGGGAGTGATTGACCGGCTAAAAATCGCAAAGGCGAAGACTCCGCCCACCCCCCCCAGACCACAGCGCTGAGTGCAAGCTCCGCGCCGTCGGTGGATTTCACGGGCGGAACCGGACCGGCTGAAGCCGGGACTACAAACTCGGAACATGGGCGCGGGTGTAGAATTGGTTGTTGGCGGTCATTTGCGCGCGGGTGCAGGGCATGAGTTTGGCGGTGGCGAAGCCCTTGCGGATGCCGCAGATCGTGAGGGTGGCGAGGACTTCGCGGCGGGGGGCGGGATGGAGGCGGACGTCCACGCAGAGGCGGCCGGCGGTGGCGCGGATGCTGGTGCCAATCAACGCGGGGCAGCCGGGGAGGTGGGCGAACTGAACGAAGAGGGAGCCGGGCTCGCAGCACTCGCGGAAGATGTGGCAGACGTCGGCGCTGGCGAAGCCGTGCGGCGGAATCGGTAGAGTGATGACGTCCTTGAAAAGTGCTTCCTCGCCTTCGAGCGCGTGCAGCGCGACGATGCCGCGCGTGGTGGGCAGGAGGGCGGTTTTGGTGGGGTCGCCATCGGGGCCGGTGGGGCCGGTGGGGCCGGGCGCGCCGTCGCCCTGGGGAAAGGTCTGATAGGTGGGATCGAACGGCCAGGCGGGGCCGGTGGGGCCGTCGGCACCAAAGGTGCTGATGCCAGCGGGGCCGGTTTCGCCGGTGGGGCCGGGATCGCCGTCCG